>DASUKS010000022.1:0-2894 GCA_036278595.1 Dehalococcoidia bacterium | reverse complement strand
GCTCGACGTCGGTGTCGACGCCCTCGGCCGTGCCGACGCCGGGCTGGCCTACGAGCGGGATCGATTCCTGTACCATCACGATCATTCTGCCGCAGGCGTGCGATTTGGGCAATCTTTCACAAATGCCGATCGCACGTGCGGGATGATGTTGATGGTGTGGCGATGGGCGACGGCACGCGGGGCGACGACCCGGCCGAGCAGGGGTGGCTGCGCTGCTTCTATCGCGGCTGGCGGCCGACCCTCGCCGGGCGATGGCTCAACCGGGTGCAGGCGTGGTGAACCGCGGTCGGATTGCCCTCAGGGCCACAGGGCCACAGCGCACGCTCGAGGCGCGCGGCCGGAAGTCCGGCCGCGCACGCAGCGTGCCGGTGGGAGCCGCCGCCGGGCTTGATGCGCGGAGATATCCGGATATCCTGCGGGCATGACCAAGGTGTTGATCTCGCTCGACGATGCCCTGCTCCGGCGCATTGATCGCATCGCGAAGTCGCGGGGGCTGTCGCGGAGCGCGTACCTGGCCGAGCTCGCCGAGCGTGATGCGTCCGGTACGCGGGGCCCCGGAGCAACGCCGGCTGCACGGCGCGCCCTCGAACGCCTCGACCGGCTGCTTGCTGACACCCCTCCGGGCGACTTGACGGCGATCATCCGTGCGCAGCGGGACGCCCATTGAGGCTACTCGTCCTTGACGCATCCGTCACGCTCAAGTGGTTCCGCGAGGGGGGAGCGTCACGTCGCAGAGGCGCGCGCTCTCCGGTCATCGTATTACGCCGGTGAGCTCGCAATCGTCGCTCCACCGCTCCTGCCGATCGAAATGCTCAACGTCGCCGCTCGTCGCTGGCGTTTGGCCGAGGCAGCGCTCGCAGAGTTCGCCGATGCGCTGGACGAGATTGGATTTCAGTCCGTGCAGCCAACCCTGACGCGGGTCGCGTACTGGACCAGCCGTGGCCTGACGGCGTACGACGCGTCCTACGTGGCGCTCGCCGAAGAGTCTGAGGCGCCACTCATCACCGACGACGACCTCATCGTACGGGTCGCCGGGACGGTCGCGGTCGCGCTCGGCGAGGCCCCCGCCTAGACCAGAGGACGCGCGAAACAACGCAGTCTTAGGTTCGGTTTACGGTTCAGCGGTGGGCGCTACCAGTTCGTTACGCCAGCGCCGGCAGGGCGGCGATGCGGCGCAGGCCTTCGTCGAGGCGATCGTCTGCGAGCGTCAGGGAGATGCGGACGTAGCCTTCGCCGTGCGGGCCGTAGCCGTTGCCGGGTGTGACGATGACCGCTGCTTCATCGAGCAGGCGTTCGGCGAATCCGGCCGACGTCATGCCATCGGGCACCTTCGCCCAGACGTAGAGGCTGGCCTTCGGGGGCGTGACCCGCAGGCCGAGCGTACGCAGCGCGTCCACGACCTTGTCCCGCCGGCGCTGGTAGATCGCGTTGTGCTCGGCGACGCAGTCCTGCGGGCCGTTGAGCGCGGCGATCGCCATGTGCTGCACCGCCTGCGCGACGCCGGAGTCGATGTTCGACTTCACGCGCATCAGCGCGTCGATGATCTCGGCGTTGCCGACGGCCATGCCGATGCGCCAGCCGGTCATGTTGTAGCTCTTCGAGAGCGAGTGGAACTCCACGCCGACATCCATGGCGCCCGGCGCCTGCAGGAGGCTGACCGGCCGATAGCCGTCGTACGCGACCTCGCTGTACGGGCCGTCGTGGAGGATCGCGAGGTCATGGCGCTTCGCGAACGCGACGGCACGCTCGAAGAACGCGATGTCCGCGACGGCGCCGGTCGGGTTGTTGGGGTAGTTCAGCCAGAGCACCGTCGCGCGGTCGGCCACGTGCTTCGGCACGGCATCGAAGTCGGGGAGGAAGCCGTTCTCCTCGAGCAGCGGCATCCGGTGCGACGTGCCGCCGGCGAACATCGTGCCGATCTCGTACACGGGGTACGACGGGTCCGGCACGAGCGCGACGTCGCCGGGATCGATGAAGCAGAGCGAGACGTGCGCGATGCCCTCCTTCGAGCCGATGAGCGAGAGAACTTCCTTCTGCGGGTCGAGCGAGACGCCGAAGCGCCGCACGTACCATCGCGCCACGGCGTCCCGGAACTCCGGCAGGCCCTCGGTCTCGGGGTAGCGGTGGTTTGCGGGGTCGGCCGCGGCGTCCTCGAGCGCGCGCAGGATGTGTGGGGGCGTCGGCAGGTCGGGGTCGCCGATGCCGAAGGAAATGACGTCGATCCCTTCGGCCTTCTTCGCCGCGACCTTCTTGCTGATCTGCGCGAAGAGGTACGGCGGGAGTTTTTCGATCCGGTCGGCGAAGTTCATGGCTTGCGTAGTGTACTGGACGTTGGAAGTTAGAGGTTGGAGGTGGCGGTGTGCAACCCGCGCCGGCGCTGCGCGCCACCTCACCCCCCAGCCCCCTCTCGAAACATTGGAGAGGGGGAGTCACCGGCATCGCGGAGCTGGCGCAACGCTCGCGCCCCTTGGCGTCGACACCGCTCGCAATGCCTACCGACCGTGGCCTACTACAGCGAGAACTGCTCCTTGCCTTCGTAGACCGCCATCGCCTCGTCGACGCTGCGGGCGCCGTAGGTGATCGCGCTGATCGCGTTGGTCATGCGCACGGCTTCATCGAGCGGCTTCTGGTGGATGTTGCGGCCGGTGGCGCTGCCGTGCGCGCCGGAGATGAAGATCTGGTCGTGCAGCGTCTGCAGGAACTTCCGCACGTCGGTGCTGGAGCCGCCAGCGGTGATGACGCGCGTGCGGCCCGCGGCCGCGACGGCCTCCTTGAAGGCCTCGGCCGGCGTGCCCTCCTTGGGCTTCGGGTAGTTCACCTTCACGAAGTCGGCGCCGAGCGTCGCGCCGAGGCCGGTGGCGCCGGCGATGATGTGCGGGTGCTGCTCTTCGGGT
>DASUKS010000021.1:0-22257 GCA_036278595.1 Dehalococcoidia bacterium | reverse complement strand
GACCTCCGCCTCCGCCTCCGCCGCGTGCCGGTCACCCGAGTAATACGAAAGGAAGATGTCCTCCAGGCTCGGCTGCTCCGTCCGAAAATCCAGCACGCGCTGCGTCGCCGCCGCCTTCACGATCGCGTCGAGCACGCCGCGTGACTGCAGCCGCACCGTCGCGCCGTCGCGGCTCACGACGTGCACGCCCGGGATGTCGAACAGCCGCTCCGGCGGCGGCGATGCGAACGTGATCTCGATCACGTGCGCCGAGCGGCTCTTCAGCTGGCCGATGTCCTCCACCGCCGCGATCTCGCCCGCGCGGATGATCGCGACATCGTGGCAAACGCGCTCGACCTCCGGCAGCACGTGCGACGACAGGAAGACCGTACGTCCGTCGGCCGCCGCCTCCTCGAAGAGCTTCGCCGCCTCGTCTTGCACCAGCGGGTCGAGCCCGCTCGTCGGCTCGTCGAGGATCAGCAGCTCCGGCCGATGCATCAGCGCCTGGATTAGCCCGACCTTCTGCTTGTTCCCCTTCGATAGCGCGCGCAGCCGCCGCGTCGGGTCGACGCCGAGCTGGTCGACGAGCCGCGCCCTATAGGCCGCGTCGCGCTGCTCCGGCCGGAAGCTGTCGATGAAGTCCAGGAACTCCGAGACCCGCATGCCCTCATACGTGCGCAGGTCGCCGGGCAGGTACCCGGTGCGCCGCCTCACCTCGAGCGAATCGCGCCCGCTGTCGTACCCGAGGACAAGCGCCGTCCCCGCCGTCGGCCGGATCAGGTCGAGCAGGATGCGGATCGTCGTCGTCTTCCCGGCGCCGTTCGGCCCCAGGAACCCGAAGATCCGTCCCCGCTCCACGCGCAGGTCGATCCCCCGGAGCGCGCGCGTGCGCCCGTAGTCTTTCACCACCGCTCGCAGCTCAATCGCCGCCGCCATCCCTCGCCTTCCGCAACAGCTACTCGCCGGGCGTGAGCTTCCCCGGTCACGAATTCTACGCCCGCCGTCGCAGGCATCCTCGTACGGGACACCACTATTCACTATCAACTATTCACCGTGAACTGAAGGTGCTCCGCAAACTGTGGACTGTCAACTGGGCACTCCTCCCCACATCACCTGCCTTTGGCCGCATAATCCGGATAGTCCCGCCGCCCGCCCGGGCCGTACGATGCCGGCGGAGGTGAACCATGGTGGCCACGATGACCAGGACCCGCCGGCTCCAACTCACGCCGGTCCCGACCGAAGACGAGATGTACGAGGCGATCGCCGCCCGCCGGACGATCGCCGGCGTCACGTTCTTCGTCGCCGTGCGCACGACCGGCATCTACTGCCGTCCCGGTTGCCCGGCCCGCACGCCGTTCCGCAAGAACGTCACGTTCTTCGCCTCGCCCGAAGAGGCCGAGCGCGCCGGCTTCCGCGCCTGCCTGCGCTGCAAGCCGCGCGAGGCCAGCCGCACCGACGCTGACGCCGAGCTCGTCCGCCGCGCCTGCCGTTACGTCGAGTGCGCGGCGGACGAGACGGACGTCATGCCCACCGCGGCCTCGCTCGCCGAAGCGATGGCCGTGGGCGCCGCTCGCCTGCGCGCCGCCTTCGTACAGTCCGCCGGCATGACGCCGCGCCAGTACATCGAGTCGGTGCGGGTGAGCCGGCTGAAGACCGCGCTCGCCGGCGGCAAACCCGCGACCGCCGCTGTCTACGAGGCGGGCTTCTCTTCGAGCAGCCGCGTCTACGAGCACGCGTCCCGCCGCCTCGGCATGACGCCCGCGACGTACGCGCGCGGCGGCCGGGGCGCCAGCATCGCCTACACCGTCGTCGACAGCTCGCTCGGGCGCGTGCTCATCGCGGGTACCGCGCGCGGCATCTGCCGTGTCGCCTTCGGCGCCGAAGACGCGCACCTCGAGCGCGCCCTGCACGACGAGTTCCCGGCCGCGATGGAGTTGCGCCGCGACGATGACGCGCTCGGCGCCTGGGCGCAGGAGGTCCTCGACCGCATCGAGGGCCGGCCCGCTTCCGTCGATCTGCCGCTCGACATCCGCGCGACGGCGTTCCAGTGGCGCGTGTGGGAGGAACTGCGCCGCATCCCGCGCGGCGCCACCCGCTCGTACAGCGAGGTCGCGGAGCGCATCGGCAACCCGGCCGCGATCCGCGCCGTCGCCAACGCATGTGCGGGCAACCGCGTCGCCGTCGTCATCCCGTGCCACCGCGTGAACGGCAAGGACGGCACGCTCACTGGCTACCGCTACGGCCTCGACCGCAAGCAGGCCCTCCAGCAACGCGAACGCACCCCCGCCGCCGCGGCCGGGAAGAGCTAGCCGTCGTTGCTCCCCCTCTCCCCTTGTGGGAGAGGGGACTGGGGGGTGAGGGCGCGCTCAGCGCGAAACTCTCTCCCCTCACTCCTCTCAGCGCGCAGCGCCCCCACCGACTTCGTACGCCGCGAACTCGAACTTCCCGTCGCGCGTCTCGATCGTCTCCCGCCCGCCCGGGTACCGCGCTTCGATCGATGTCAGCATCGGCTCGTAGCGCCCCAGTACGATGAACACCGACCGCTGCGCCGGGTCCACCGTCGGGATCGATATCTCCCCGGCGAACTCCTCCGACCGGTCCTGTCCCTGCACGTCCGGCGCCAGGTACTGCCGCGTCTCGATGTGGAAGGGCCAGCGGTCGCTGTAGAAGTACACGTAGCTTCCCTCCGGCAGCGTGCTCATGAACGTGCTCGCCGATGTCACCTGCGAGGAATAGACGAACCGCGTGAGGTCGTCGCCCGGCACCTTCCCGAAATAATCCCGCACGGTCCAGGCGCCTATCACCACGACCGCCACGCACGCCGCCCCTGCCGGCAGCCAGCGCGGCACCACGTCCCGCCGCCGCATCCCCCACCGCCACGCCGCGGCCAGGGGCAACGCCGCGAACAGCATCGCGTACGGCGCCGCCCCCACCGGCTCGCGCATGATCGAGCCCGTCTGCGGCACCGCCGGCAGCGGGATGATGACGAAGCAGCACAGAGCGGCGATGATCAGTGCATTGCGCCGGTACTTCCATGCGAACACCAGTCCGACGAGCAGCAGCGCCAGCGTCAGCGGGTCGAAGATCGGCCGCAGCCCGTTCCCGTCGACGTAGTCCGGCCGCCCGTGCCACGCGTACGCCGACGCGAAGTACTTCGCCTGCCCCAGGATCAGGCCGAGCTTCTCCCATGTGCCGGCGGCCGCGTACTCCGGAGTCCGCGTCACGCGCACGCTCTCGTAGTTGTTGAAGTGCTGCCAGTAGATCGCGTCCGGGTTCCGCAGGTAGTTGATCATCGGCGTCGCGACGATGAGCGCCGCCAGAGCGAACACGCCCATCGCGATCAACCACAGCCGCAGCTCCGGCGGCCGAAGCCCCAGGCCCGCCGCGCGCCCATCGCCCGGCTCCGTGGCGTTGGCACCCACATCGTGCCCGACCGTACGACCGGCGTCATGCGTGCGGCGCCGCGCCCGCTCAGCGAGCAGCACCCGCACCGTCATGATCGCGAGGAACGCGCCGACCGCCACGATCGCGATGGGGTAGATGTTGTACGTGTAGACGCCGAGCCCCAGCAGCGCGCCCGCCGCCGCGTACCACGCCCACGCGCGCCGTCCGCCGCGCAGCCCGAGCATCAGGCACAGCAGCACCGCCAGCACCACCGTCCCGTACGAGATCGACCAGTGCGCGACGCGGCTGTAGAAGAGGTGCCAGTACGAGACGGCGAGCATTCCCGAAGCGAACGCCGCTTCGACCCGCCCGATCGCCACGCGCACGAGCAGGTAGAGCAGCGGGATCGCCGCCAGCCCGACGAGCGCCAGCGGAAGCCGCAGCGCGAAGGCGTTGTTTCCCAGCAGCCAGATCGAAGGCGTCGTCAGGTACGCATGCCCCGAAGGCTGCCCCAGCGCCGCCGGCGTGTAGACGCCGATCCACCCGTGCGCCAGGATGCGGTGCGCGTCCGTGCCCACCTGCGCCTCGTCCGGGTGGATGCCGTACGGCACGTTGCCCAGCAGCACCAGCCGCAGCACCCCCGCGACCGCCGTGATCGCGACGAGCAGCGCCGCATCGACGACCCAGTCGTGTTCTCGCACATACGCCGCCGCCCGCTCCCGCACCGAGCCGCCGCCCGCGGAGCCGGGGATCGCGACCGCCCCATCACTCGCGATCGCGCCCGCCGCGGCGCCCTCGCCGGTGAGCGTGGACGCATCGCTCTTCGCGCCTGTCGTCGGGGCGTTCGTGCTGGCCTCGTCTCGCGCCGTCCCGTCGTGCATCCCGGATACCGTACCCGGTGGCGGCCACCAGTTCGATACGGCGGCCCGCACGGGCATCATCACCCGGCGCGCGGCAGTACCACCGGACGCTCGGCCATCTCCCCGCTCTGCGATCTGTTGTCTGCTGTCTGCCGTCCGTTGCCATCTCGCCGCGCCGCCGCTCACCGCGGCTCACACCGGCCGTCGGCCCCTCACAACTCAAAACTCAATCGCACCCGCGCCCCACGCGCCGCCGCCGCTTCGGCCATCGCCTGCAGCTCGACCAGCCGCTCCCGCAGCCCCGGCGCCTCCCGCACGATCGCATCGATCTCCTCGTCCCCGGATGCCAGCGCTTCGTTCACGTTCCGCAGCGTCTCCGCCAGCGGCCCGGCGTCCTGCCACACGCGCGCCAGCTCCCGCGCGTCCGCCTCCACCTCGATGTCGCGGTCCGCGAACGTCAGCAGCGGCTCGAGGTCGATCTTGTACGTGCCGCGCAGCACCAGCGCGAGCCGCGCCAGGTCGTGCTGCGCCCCGTACCGCGTCGAAAACGCCAGCGACAGGAAGTACACCAGCACATCCGTCGCCCCAATGAACCCCGGCCCGTCGCCCTCAGGCTCCGTCTCGAAAAACAGCCTCGACATCGCCAGATCCTACCGGTTCGCCGTCAGCGATCCTGCACCCTCTCCCCTCGCCAGTCCGCACCTCATTCCCGGCGTCGCCGTGCGCCACGAGCCCCACAACCCACGCTCCCCTCGCCACAGTGTGGAGAGGGGCCGGGGGAGAGGCGTCCCGTCGCCGTGCGCCACCGACCCGCACATCACACGCTCCCCTTTCGGGGCCGGGGAGAGGTGTCCCATCGCTCTGCGCCGCCAACCTGCACAACCCACGCTCCCCTCGCCACAGTGTGGAGAGGGGCCGGGGGAGAGCTGTCCCATCGCTCTGCGCCACCAACCTGCACATCGCACGCTCCCCCTCTCCGCTTGTCGGAGAGGGGGCCGGGGGGTGAGGCACGCGCAGCGCAAGAAATCAGCGTTTCCCCCCAGAGATCGCCCGGAGGGCGTGCCATCCCCGGCCGATATACTGCGCCCACCATGAACAACCCCTTCCTCGATGCCCTGCAGCAGCGTGTGCTGCTCGCCGATGGCGCCATGGGCACCCTGCTGCACGCGCGCGGCGTCCCCAACTCCGCCTGCCTCGATGCCCTCGTCGTCGAGCAGCCGGACATCGTCCGCCGGATCCACGAGGACTACATCGCCGCCGGCGCCGACATCATCGAGACCGACACCTTCGGCGCCAACCGGCTGCGCCTGCAGCGCTACGGGCTCGCCGAGCGCGTGCGCGAGCTGAACTTCCGCGCCGCGCGGCTCGCCCGCGACGCCCGCGAGATCAGCGGCCATCCCGTCTTCGTCGCCGGCGCCGTCGGCCCGACCGGTCGCATGCCCGCGACCGTCAGCGACGTCCGCCCCGAAGAGATGCGCGCCGCATTCCGCGAGCAGGCCGAAGCGCTGCTCGAAGGCGGTGTCGATCTCATCATCCTCGAGACCATGCCCGACCTCGCCGAGCTGCGCGAAGCCGTGCTCGCCGTGAAGGAATGCTGCGACCTGCCCGTCATCGCCCAGGCGACGTTCCAGCGCGACCGCCGCACGATGGGCGGCGAGCCGCCGGACGAGGTCGCGAACGTCGCTGCCTCGCTCGGCGCCGATGTCGCCGGCGTCAACTGCAGCCTCGGCCCGCAGTCCGCGCTCGAAGTCATCGAGTCGATGTCGGCGCAGACGTCGATGCGCCTCTCGGCGATGCCGAACGCCGGCCTGCCGCGCTTCCTCGACCGCCGCCTCGTCTACCCGTCGACGCCCGAGTACTTCGCCGAGTACGCGCGCAAGCTCGTCGAAGCCGGCGCGAACATCGTCGGCGGCTGCTGCGGCACCACGCCCGAGCACACCGCGGCGATGCGCGAAGCCCTCGGCCAGGAGTGGAACCGCCGGGGCGCTGCCGTCGTCGCAGGTCGCACGTCGCAGGTCGCAGGTCGGTCGGTCGTCATCACGTCGCGCGCCACTGCGGATGAAGAAGAACAGCCCACGCGCACGCTGCGCGAGAAGATCGCCGCCGGTGAATTCGTCGTCAGCGTCGAGCTCGACCCGCCGCGCGGCCTCAACCCGCGCAAGGCCCTCGAAGGCGCGGCGCACCTCAAGGCGCTCGGCGCTGACTGCATCAACATCGGCGACAGCCCCATGGCGCGCGTGCGCATGAGCGCGATCGCGCTCGCCGTGCTGATCAAGGAGACCGTCGGCATCGAGCCGATCATTCACTTCACCTCGCGCGACCGCAACCTCATGGCGATCCAGAGCGACCTGCTCGGCGCCCACGCCCTCGGCCTGCGCAACGTCATCGCCCTCACCGGCGACCCGCCGTCCGCCGGCGACTACGCGCGCGCCACCGGCGTCTGGGACGTCGACTCGATCGGGCTGATCAAGATCCTAAAGATGCTGAACACCGGCACCGACTGGGCCGGCAACTCGATCGGCAAGGGCACCGACTTCTTCGTCGCCTGCGCCGCCAATCCGACCGCCGACGACGTCGGCGTCGAGGTCGACCGCGTCCGGCGCAAGATCGAAGCCGGCGCCGACGTGCTGATGACGCAACAGATCTACAGCTGCGACATCCTGCGCAGCTTCCTCGACCGCCTCGGGCCGATCGATGTGCCGGTGGTCGTCGGCATCATGCCGTTGCAGTCCTACCGCCACGCGGAGTTCATCCACAACGAGCTCGCCGGCGTCTTCGTGCCGGAAGACGTGCGCGAGCGGATGCGGCGCGCGGGCGAGAACGGCAAGGAAGAGGGCATCGCGCAGGCCGCCGAGCTGCTCGAAGAGTGCCGGCCTTACGTGCAGGGCGCCTACCTCGTGCCCTCCTTCGGCCGCTACGAGATCGTCGGCGAGCTCGTCACCCAGGCCAAACGCCAAAGCTAAAGTGAACTGGCGCCGCGGCGTCGCGCCAGGCGTTCAGTTGGTACAAGGAGACGGTGCCGCGGTAGGGGCGGCCCTATGTGGCCGCCTGCCCCGGTTGAGCCCGAAGTCTTCCAAGAGCAGCTCCCCTTCCCTTTAGGGAAGGGGCCGGGGGTTAGGTCGCGCGAAGCGCAAATCCATCCTCCACCGTCCGTCTTCCAGCGCCCGAAGCGCGGCGGCGGCCCTATGTGGCCGCCTGTCCCCGTTGAGCCCGCAGTCTCCCAACAGAAGCTCCCCTTCCCTTTAGGGAAAGGGGACGGGGGTTAGGTCGCGCGAAGCGCGGCCGGCGGGGACGCGCGCGGAGGCGAGCCGAGGGCGCGGACCCGCCTCCGTGCGCGTGCCCGGTGCGGCTCCACGCGCGGGGCCGCCTCGGACAGGTGCCAATCCTACGCCGTCAGCTGTTAACGGATCATCATCAGACTGTGCGGATTGCGCCGCGCTGCGATCGGCGGCGGCGCCGCCCATTCGTGCGCTATGTGGCCCAGCGCACGATGTGTACGCGCATCGATTCCTCGAACCCCTTCGGCACGAACTCACGCGTCTCACCGAAGTCGAATCCCTTCGAGTCCGTCAGCGCCCGCAGGTCGTCCGAGATCAGTATCTCGCCGCCGCGCGCCGCACCGGTGATTCGCGATGCCACGATGACCGCGATTCCGTGCAGGTCGCCTTCCTCGACGATCGCCTGACCGACGTGCAGCCCAATGCGCACACGCAGAGGAACGCCGCGCAGCGCGCTCAACCGCTCCGCCGCCCGCTGGATCGCCACCGCGCACTCGAGCGCGCGTGTCGGCGCCTTGAACGATGCCATCGTCCCGTCGCCCAGGCCCTTCACGTTGCCGCCGCCGTGCAGCGACACGAGCCCGTGGATCTCCACCTCCAGCTGGCGGAAGAGGTCCCGCGCCGCCTGGTCGCCCATCCGTCGCGTCAGCCCCGTCGAGTCTTCGAGATCGGTGAACAGGATCGTGCGAGGGCTAGTCGGCGCCACGCCGCCGGAATACGGCACGGCCAGGAATCGCCGCACCTCCGCGAGGAACTGCGGCCATGCCGGCTCGTTGTCGAGGATGATGTGGTTCCGGCCCTCGAGCTCGGCGAAGCGCGCACCCGGGATCAGCGATGCGAGCGTGCGTCCCGCCGTCACGGGGATGCTCTGGTCGTCTGTGACGTGCAGCACCAGCGTCGGCACGGCGACCTGTGACACGATGCCGGTCACGTCGAGCATTCCGAACGCCTCGCGGAACGAAGCCGCGTTTGCCGGCGAAGCGGAAACCCGGCACAGGTCGTCGAACCAGCGCGTCTGCTCCTCGCTCGCGCCCGGGATGAATCGCTCGGCGAAGATCTGGCGGAACTTCGTGTCGTTGCGCCCCCACCACCGCCGTATCAGCGTGTTGAGCGCATAGTGCTCGTCGATCTCGCCCTGTGTCTTCGCCCGCGCGACCCGCCCCTGTGCGTACGTGCCGTACAGGATGAGATGGCTCACGCGCTCCGGGTGACGCACCGCGTAGGTGATCGCAACCGGTCCGCCCTGCGAGATCCCGAGCAGCGGAAACCGGTCGAGCTCCAGCGTGTCGACCACCGTCTCGAGGTCGCGCACCCATGCGTCGAGTGAGAACTCCTCGACGTCCCACTCAGACAGGCCGCAGCCGCGCTCGTCGTAGCGCACCAGCATGTGGTCCCGGGAGAGCTCGGCGATCCAGTGACGCCAGATCGGGCTCCGATGATCGTACTCCAGGTGACTGAGCCAGTTGGCCGCCTTCACGAGCGGTGGGCCGCTGCCCGTCGTCGTGTACGCGATCCGGAGCCCGTCCACGGCCCGGCAGAATCTGATCTCCTGCGATGGCCCGCCATCGCGTCCCGCGACGCGTATCCCCGGTCCACTCGCCGGCAGGGCGCGCGTCAGCGAGCCGGTCGCCTCCGTCGAGAGCGCAAGGTTGCCCGCCGCGGCGGCCTTGATCGCCCGGCGCAGCTCTTCCGCTCTCGTGTCCTTGAGCAGGTAGCCGATCGCGCCCGCGCGCACGGCGCTGACCACCGAATCTTCCTCGACCGCGCTCGTCACCGCGATCACGCGGATATCGGGGAACTCGTCGCGCATCCTCGCCGTCGCGGTGATGCCGTCCATCACCGGCATCAGCAGGTCCATCAGTACGACCTGCGGGTGCACCTTCGCCGCGAGCTCGAGGGCCTCCGCCCCGTTCTCGGCCTCGCCGACGATCTCGATCTCCGGGTCGAGTGCCAGGTACATCTTCATGCCCTGCCGCACGACATCGTGATCATCGACGATCAGTGTCCTGATCGGTGCTGGTTCCGCCGCCCCGGCTGTCGCGCCGGCCGCCACGGTCGCGGTTCCCGCCTCGCCCGCCGCCATCGCAGCCGCCGGCGCTCCCGCGCGCACCTCTGCCGCGAACCGGTAGCCGTGGCCGTGCACCGTCTTGATGTAGCGCTGCTCTCGTCCGTTATCCCGTACCGCCTTGCGCGCGGCCATCAACCGGCTCGTCAGCGCCGCCTCGCTGATGAAGCGCTCGGGCCAGACGCGGTCGATGAGCTCATTCTTCGTCACGACGCGCTCGTGGTGCTCGATGAGGTACGCGAGCACGGTGAACACCTGCGGCTCGAGCGGCACCGGCGTCCCGTCTCGCCGCAGCTCGTACAGGCCGGTATCGAGCTCGTACTCGTCGAAGGTGTACAACATGCCCCGCCCGCTCCTGCCCATGCGTGCCCCGACGCGCCGCCGGCCGCGCCCCTCGCGATTGATTAGCTCCCGCCAATCATAACGCGCATGCTCGCGCCGCCGTCTCCAGCGAATCTCCATCCGGGCTTCATCTCATCTCCAAGCCTCCGTCCCGCTTGGAACCTACCGTGGGTATCGGAGTCGATCGCGGCGAAGAAGAAAGACACCGAGAGGACGTGAGAGATGATCGCCCAACCGCAGACCCTTCCCAGGCGCTTCAGCACGAACACACAGACAGCCAACACTACTCCCGGATCCACCGCAACGATCGTCGGCGCGGGCGTGATCTTCGGCTCGGCGTTCCTCTGCACGAAGATCCTCGTCCAGGAGCTCACGGTGCTGCAGATCGTCACCGCGCGCATGTTCCTCGGCGCCGCGGCGGTCACCGCGTTCATGCTCCTGACCGGCCGCCTGCCGAAGCTCACTCGTGGCATGCTCGCCGGCGCCACCGTCCTCGCACTTGCCGACGCGCTCATCCCGTACCTGCTGATCTCGTGGGGCGAGACGCGGATCAACTCCGGCGAAGCGGCCGTGCTCGTCTCGACGACTCCGCTGTTCACTGCCCTGTTCGCCCAGGCGATCGCCCGCGAAGAGCGCGTCTCGCCTGTGAAGCTCGGCGGCCTCGCGCTCGGGTTCGCCGGCGTCGTGGTGCTCGCCTCCGGCTCGGGCGGCGCGCTCGTCGCCACGCCCTCTGCCGGAGCGGCGGCCGTCGTCTGCGCCGCGGTCCTGTACGCCGCCGCCGCCGTCTACGCCCGGCGCCTGCTCAGGCGCACTGATGCGTCCACGCTCAACGTCGCGAAGCTCGCGATCGGCGTGCTGCTCGTAGTGCCCTTCGCGTTCACCATCGATGGTGCGCCCGCGGGCGGCGCGCTGGATGCGCGCGGCATCATCGCCGTGCTGTGGCTCGGTATGGTCTCCACCGGCCTGGCGCGCGTCGCCTACTTCCGCGCGGTGGCTGTCGCCGGCAGCGTGCGCGCCTCGCTCGTCACGTACATCGTGCCGGTGTCCGGGGTCACGCTCGGTGTCATCGTCCTGGGTGAGCCGCTGCAGGCGCGCTCGGCCGCCGGCTTTGCGCTCGTCATCGCCGGCATCGCGCTGGTGATGTACGGCAGCGCCATGCGCAGCGGCCTCGCCCGCCTCGCGCTCCGCGCGCGTCACGCCGCAGCTCCGCCCGCCGCGGTGGCGCGCCAGGGGAGGTGAGATGATCGTTCGCCAGAGGCGGCATCCGGCACGCGACGCAACAAACGTCACTCCGTGAGCCGCCGGCGGATCTCCTTCGGGTACTCCGGGAAGTACCGCGGGATCACATCGATCTCGAACTCGCGCAGGATCGTCTCCTGCGGCTCGCGCTCGAGCAGGAATTCGAACGACCTCCGCACCAGCGCCGCCGGATCCGCACCCGGCGCCAGTTGTTCGAGCGCGGCGGCCGGCAGGCGCACCCGGTGCCGCGTCGCCCTTCCGCCGTCCCGCACCGCCACTTCGGCGACGTACCCGGCGCCCGCCGGCATGATCCGCACGTCGATCTCACGCATCCCGTCTCACCGCTCTCGTCCTCGTGCGCGATCCGCACTCGCGCCTTTCCGATGCGCGTGCCGCAGCCTCAGCGCCTCCACTCCTCGTGTCGGCGGCCCCGCGCGCTTACGTCCGATCGGCCCCCCGGCCTGCGCCAGACGGCCCTCGCCCGCGATCCGCATACGGACGTAGGTTCAGGCAGAAGCAACGCATTCGCACCGAACGGAGGACTGTCATGATCGCGACGACCCACCCGATGGCCCGGCTCGCAGATGAGGTCGAGGCGCACTTCGCGAGCCTCGAGAGCGCCACCGAGGCAGTCGGCGCGCTCGAACTCGCCGGCATCAAGGCCGCGGAGCTGAGCGTCGCCGGCGCGACCGACACCACGCGCGACTCGGCCGGCACAAGCGCGGGCGACGCGAGCGTCGCCGGCCGCATCGCTGTACGCGCGACTGTCGGCGCCGTGCTCGGCGGCATGCTCGGCGCAGCCATCGGCGCTATCGCCGGCGAGGCCATCGTGCTGCAGTCGGGCGGCGTCAACGGCTACGGTGGCGGCGTCATCGTCGGCCTCGGCGCGCTCGTGACCGCCATTGTCTGCTTCGTCATCGGCGCCTTCATCGGCGGCGAGAGCGCCCTCCCGATGAGCGAGCAGCCCGAACCGGCGCGCCAGGCGCTCGCCGCACCGCTCGCCATCGTCCACGTGCGCGTCGCCGACGCCGCCGCCGAACTGCGCGCCGAGGCCATCCTTCTCCAGCGCCATCCCATCGCCCTCCACCGCATCGTCCGCGGTCGCCACCTGATCGCCGCCTGACGGGACAACTCCAGCGCGGGCTGCGCCATCACGCGGCGCAGCCCGCGCCGTCATTACGCTCCAGCCTTCCATTCGACCGCGAATCGCGCATAGAAGCTCCCCTTCCCAAAAGTGAAGGGGCCGGGGGTTACGTCGCGCGCAGCGCGCATTGCGACCGCGGCTTCCGACCGCGAATCGCGCATAGAAGCTCCCCTTCCCTAAAGGGAAGGGGCCGGGGGTTAGGTCGCGTATCATGATCGCACCATGCCAGACAACCCGAAGCCCGACCCTGAGCCCCGACACCGCGCCGGCGTCGAACGCACCTACGCGAACGACGCCGTCACCGTCTTCTGGGCGCCCGACTTCTGCATCCATGCCGCGAACTGCATTCGCGCCCAGCCAGATGCCTTCGATCCGGCGCGCCGCCCCTGGGTCGAAGTGAACAACGCCAAAGCCGATGACATCGCCGAAGCCGTCATGCGCTGCCCCACCGGCGCGCTCGCGTTCGAGCGCCATGACGGCGGCGCGCAGGAACCCGTGCCAGAAGAGACCACCATCGACCCGCGCCCGAACGGCCCGCTGTTCGTGCGCGGCCGCGTCCGCATCGTCGACGCGCGCGGAAACGTCGTGCGCGAGGGCACGCGCATGGCGCTCTGCCGCTGCGGCGGCTCGTCGAACAAGCCCTTCTGCGACAACACCCATCGCGTCATCGGCTTCGAGGGCTGAGCATGGACATCGATACCGGCGCGCTCGAGGTCGTCGACAACGCGGCCGGACGCCGGTTCGAGATCCGCATCGGCGACGAAGTCGCCTTCGTCACGTATCGCCGTGAAGGCAACACCATTGCCTACATCCACACCGAAGTTCCCGAGGCGCTCGAAGGCCACGGCATCGCCGGTCGCCTCGCCGCCCACGCGCTCGCGCACGCACGCGCGGACGGCCTGCGGGTCGTGCCACTCTGCCCATACGTCTCCGCGTATATCAAGCGCCACCCCGAGTACCAGGACCTCGTCGCACCACGCCTCGAATGGAACGCATTCCTGAGGTAGCCCGCCTGTCATGCTCAGCGACGCGAAGAATCTCTCCGCGCGTCCACCCACACCCCGTGCGGCGCCCACCGGCCTACGCCGCGCGCACCAGCATCCCCGGGTGCGCGTCGAACCCACGCACCTCCCGCACGACCCGCACGCCGTCGGCCTGCACGCGGTAGCGCGTCGCCCCGCCGCGCGTCCGCCACGCCTCCAGGTCGACGCGCCCGTCGCCGACACGCACGCCTTCGATCCGGAGGTCCGGCAGCCACGCCGGCAACTGCGGATCGACCGCGAGCAGCTGTAGCGGTGCCACCGAACGCATCCCGAGAATCGACTGCACGATCAGCGGAATCGCGCTCGCCGACCACCCCTGCCGCTCGTTGCTCTCCGGGTACAGGCCCGGGTGCGGGTGGTCCTCGTCCCGCTGCATCCCGCCCATGCACTCCGGCAGCCGTCCGTCTTCGAAGATCGAGGTCGCGTCGAACATCGCTCCCGCGAGCCGGTGCATCTCGTCGATCGCCCCGCAGCTGCCGAGCCCGTGCGCGATCACCGCGTTCTCGAACGGCCACACGCTCCCCAGGTGGTAGCTGAACGGGTTGAACGAGATGTGTGCGCGCGACAGCGTCCGGACCCCCCAGCCGCTGAAGAGGTCCGGCCGCATCAGCCGCTGCGCCACCCGCACGGCCTTCTCTGCCGGCACGATTCCCGTCCCGAGGAGGTGTCCGGCGTTCGAGGCGATCGAGCGCACCTGCCGCTTGTCCGGCCCGAGCGCGAACGCGTAGTATCCGGCGTCCTCCATCCAGAACGCGCGGTCGAAGCGCGAGCGAAGCTCCCGCGCCTGCCGCATGAGCCGCAGCGCGTACCGCCGTTCGCCGGCGGCGGAGAACGCCATCGCCGCCTGCCGCAGCCCCGCGTACCAGTTCGCCTGCAGCTCGCACGTCGCGATCGGGTTCGCGATGATCCGGCCGCTCTCGTCCACTACCGCGTTCGAGGCGTCCTTCCAACCCTGGTTCTTCAGGCCCTTGTCGGATCGCGTCACGTACTCCAGGAAGCCGTCGCCGTCGAGGTCGCCGTAGCGCTCGAGCCACTCCAGCACGCGCCGCGCCGCCGGCAGCATCGCCCGCACCGTCGCGCGGTCGTCCGTCCACAGCAGGTACTGCCCGAGCGCGGTGAGGAACTCCGGCGCCGCCGCGTAGTCGCCGAAGTAGTGCCGGAACGGATTGATGCCCAGTTCGGACAGCGGCCCGTCGCGCGTCTGGTGGAGCATCTTGCCCGGCTCCTCGTCGCGCCAGTCGTCGAACTTCGTCCCCTGCGCGCTCGCGTTCGCGCGCAGCACGTCGCCAAGCATCGATGGCATGACCATCAGCGCCTGCCGCCCGATCGTCAGCGAGTCCCGGCCGAAGAACTGCAGATAGCGCGGCAGCCCGGCGATCGGCGTCGCCGCGCCCGCCTCGAGCCCCAACGGCAGCGACGACAGGTCCGCCATCGCCGTCCGCCACGCCTGCGCGACCGTCGCATTGCTCGTCATGATCCTCGGTGCGTCGTCGCGCAGCCGCGCTCGCACGCGCCCGAGCGCCGTCGCGCGATCGTCGAAGCTGGCCGGCGGCGCGCGGAACGTTTCCCCGTCGACCGTCGCCTCCACCGCCAGCTCGACCTCGACCGGCGCGTGGCGGGGCAGGTCGAGGTCGATCAACAGCACCCCGTCCTCGAACCGCGCCCGGCCCGGCGCCCGTTCGATGCGCACGGTCGTGGCGCGCGGCACCTTCGGATGCTCGTACAGGAATCGCACCTCCTGCCGCTCGGCGTCCCACTCCGTCCGTACCGGCGCCTGCTGCTGCCGCCGGCCAGTGTGCGCCTCTTCGATGTCCGCGAAGTCCGCCGCGAGGTGAATCCCCAGCTCGCACGTCCGCCCGTCGCGCCACGACTCCTCGACGCGGATCCGCATCCGCATGCCGTCGCCCACGAACCGCGCGACCTCGATGTACGCGCTCGTCTCGCCGCCGGCCTCCCGCTGGGGGCGCAGGTACCCCAGCGCCGCGTGCGCGTCCACCGCCGTCTCGGCGAACGGCTCCAGCTGCTTGCCGTCCAGCGTGAGCGACGCTTTCGAGAGCATCCGCGTGTTCCGCACGTAGAAGCCCTCGGTGTCGTGCCCCTGCACCTCGCCGTACAGGTTGGTGACCAGCACCGAGCGACCGCTGTACACCGAACGCTCGCCGCTGCGCGCCCGAAGCGTCATCTGATGCTTCGTCATTGCCCGTGCCCTTCCGCATGCTCAGGCTGTGGTGCCGTGTACCGCTCGTCCGCCGCGTGCGACAGCATCCCCGCATCGACGAGCCTGTCGAGCAGCGGCCGCAGGTCGTCCGTGGTCGCCACGTTGCGTGCGACCGCGTCGGCGCTCAGCGGCCCGACCCCTGGGTGCCCCAGCAGCGCCAGTACCTGCTGCTCGCGTCGTGCGTCGTCCATCGTCACCTTCGCCCCGCGTGCGCCATCGCTCGCGCGGCCTCCGGGCGTTGCTGCGCTGCATGCTCGTCACGAAGCGCCTGCGCCAGCACGTCGGCGAGGTGCAGCGCCCGCCGATTGGTCGTCTGCGCGATCTGCTCCCGGCAGCTGAAGCCGTCAGCGATGATCAGCTTCTCGCCGTCCGCCTCCCGCACCGCGGGCAGCAGCACGCGCTCGCCCACGGCGACCGACACGTCGTAGTGGGTGGCCTCGAATCCGAAGGAGCCCGCCATCCCGCAGCATCCCGTCTCCGGCATGTCGGTCTTGATCCCCATCTTGTCGAGCACCGCCGTGTCCGCGCTCATCCCGATGAGCGCCTTCTGGTGGCAGTGTCCGTGCACAAGCGCCTCGCGGCCGATGTGCGGCAGCGGGCGGTCCTTCGCGAACTTCTCGATGAACTCGCTCAGCAGGTATGTCCGCTCGCTCAGTCGGCGCGCGTCGATGTCGTGCGGGAAGAGCCCGCCCATCTCGTCGCGGAACACGGCCAGGCAGCTCGGCTCGAGCACAACCATCGGCAGCCCCTCGCGGATCAACGGCCGCAGCGTCTGGAGGATCTGCCGCAGCTGGCGCTTCGCCAGTCCGAGCATCCCGAAGTCGTACAGCGGCCGCCCGCAGCAGAGATTGCGCGGCGGCACGATCACGTCGAAGCCCAGCGCTTCCAGCACTTCCAGGCCCGCCTTCGCCGTCTCCGGGAAGAAGTTGTTGTTGAACGTGTCGGGGAACAGCAGCACCCGCGGCGCCGCCCCGGTCTTGCGTGGCCGTTGCTCCCCGTACCAGTTCCGGAACGTCTGCTGCGCGAACTTCGGCAAGCGCCGCTTCTGCGATACGCCCGCCGCCACCTTCGCGACCGAAGACAGCCCCGGCGCCTGCGAGAAGAAGTTGGCCAGCCACGGCGCCCGCGCCGCCGCGCGCGCCCACCAGTAGATCAACCCCATCGCGTACGCCGACCGCGGCCGCAGCCGGTTGCGATAGTAGTGCGCGTAGAACTCCGCCTTCAGCGTCGCCATGTCGACGTTGACCGGGCACTCGCCTTTGCACCCCTTGCACCCCAGGCACAGGTCCAGCGCGTCGTGCACCGCGTCCTCCTGCCAGCCCCCGTCCATCGGGTTGCCCTCGAGCATCTCGAACAGCAGGTGCGCGCGTCCGCGCGTCGAGTCCTTCTCCTCGCGCGTCACCTGGAAGCTCGGGCACATCGTCCCGCCGCCCGGGTTGCGGCACTTCCCGACGCCGACGCAGCGCGTCGTCGCTCGCGCGAAGCTGCCTGAGTCCTCCGGGAACTGGAACCACGTCTTCACCGCCGGCGGGTCATAGTCGACGCCGAGCCGAAGGTTCTCGTCCATCCGGTACGCGTCGATCAGCTTCCCCGGGTTCATCTTGTTCTCGGGGTCCCAGATCGCCTTGAAGTCCCGGAACGCCTGCATCAGCCGCGGGCTGAACATCTTCGGCAGCAGCTCCGCGCGCGACTGCCCGTCGCCGTGCTCGCCCGACAGCGAGCCGCCGTACGACACCACCAGGTCCGCGGCCTCGTTCATGAACGACCGGTAGTGCGCGATACCCTCCGCCGTCAGCAGGTCGAAGTCGATCCGCGTGTGGATGCATCCTTGCCCGAAGTGCCCGTACAGCGCGCCGTTGTAGCCGTACGTGTGCAGCAGCTTCCGCAGGTCGCGCAGGTAGTCGCCGATGCGCTCCGGCGGGACCGCCGAGTCCTCCCACCCCTCCCAGGTGTCGCGGTCGCCCGGCACACGCGCCGCCGCGCCGAGCCCCGATTCGCGCACCTCCCAGATCTTGCGCTCCTCCTCCGGGTCGTCGAAGAGCTTCATAGAAGGCGGATGCTCCCTGCCCTTCAGCCCCTCCATCACCTCCCGCGCCCGTGCGTCGGATTGCTCGCGCGTGTCGCCTCCGAACTCGACGAGCAGGAAGCCGTTGCCGTCCGGGAGCAACCGCACGTCCTTCGGGTGCAGCCCCTTCTTCGTCATGTCGTCGATGAGCACGTCGTCCACGCCCTCGAGCGCGATCGGGTGGTGCTCCATGATCCGCGGCACGTCGTCGCCGGCCTCCGCGACGCTCGGATATCCCAGCGCGAGCAGCGAGCGCCCCGGCGGGCTGTGCACCAGCCGCGTCTTCGCCTCCAGCACCAGCGCCAGCGTGCTCTCCGACCCCACGAGCGCCTTGGCCACGTCGAAGCCGTTTTCCGGCAGCAGCCACGGCAGGTTGTAGCCCGACACCCGCCGCGGGATGTCCGGGTAGCCGTTGCGGATCTCGTCCGCGTACCGGTCGCGCAGCGCACGCATGGCGCCGTAGATCTCTCCGCGCCGGCCCCCCTCCGCGATGATCCGCCCCAGCTCCTCGTCGCTTGTCTTGCCGACGCGCATCCGTACGCCGTCGTACGTCAGGATCTCCAGCTCCTCGGTGTTGTCGTCCGTCTTGCCGCCCCTCACCGAATGCACCCCGCACGAGTTGTTCCCGATCATCCCGCCGAGCGTGCAGTGCCGGTGCGTCGAGGGATCGGGCGGGAAGGTCAGGTTGTGCTCCTCTGCCGCGTCGCGCAGCGAATCGAGGATGATCCCCGGCTGCACGACCGCCCGTCGCTCGTTCGGATCGAGCCGCAGCAGCCCGTGCATGTACTTCGACATGTCGATGACGACCGCCACGTTGCAGCACTGCCCGGCCAGGCTCGTGCCGCAGCCGCGGCCCAGCACCGGCGCCCCGAACCGCCGCGCCGCCGCCACCGTCCGGACGACGTCGTTCGCGTCGCGTGGCACCACGACGCCGATCGGCACCTGCCGGTAGTTCGAGCCGTCGGTCGCGTACAGCGCGCGGTCGCCAGCGCTGAAGCGCACCTCGCCGCGCACCACCCGGCGCAGTTCCTCCTCCAACGCCGCCGCGTCCACCGTCGACTCGTTCACCGCGTGCCATCGTGTGGTTGACCGCATGTGCCCTTTCTTTAGGCCGCGAAGCGCGCGGCGTCAGCCTGCTTCAACTCCAGCCCCAACCCCGGCCGGCCGCGGTCCGGCCGCAGCGCACCGTCGACCGGGTCCAGCGCGCCATCGAACAGCATGTGCTCGATGCGCGCGTGGTCGTGGAAGTACTCGATGTGCCGCACGTTCGGCAGCGCGCACGACACCGCCGCGTGCAGCGAAGGGCAGCAGTGCGCAGACACATCGAGCGACCGCGCCTCACACAGCGCCGCCGCGCGGATGAAGCCCGTGATCCCCGCGCACCGCGATGCGTCCACCTGCATCACGTCGACCGCGCCCGCGTCCAGCATCCGCCGCACGTACCACAGGTCGTACGCGTACTCGCCCGCCGCGATCGCCATCCCCGCCGGCGCGCGATCGCGGATCAGCCGCAGACCATCGAGGTCGTCCGACGAGACCGGCTCCTCGAACCACCGCACGTCGTCGCGCGCGAAGCGCTCGGCCTGCGCCAGCGCCTGCTTCCTGCTGTACGCCCCGTTCGCGTCGACGAACAACTCCACATCCGGCCCGATCGCCTCCCGCGCCGCCTTCACCCGCTCGAGGTCCGCCCGCGCGTCCCGCCCGACCTTCATCTTCACGCGCGTGATGCCGTCGCGCGCCCACCCGGCCAACTGCTCCCGCAGCTCCTCGAGCGAATACGACGTGAAGCCGCCGCTGCCGTACACCGGCACCGCATCGCGGGCGGCGCCGAGCAGCGACACCAGAGAGATCCCGAGCAGCCTGCCCTTCAGGTCCCACAGCGCCGCGTCCATCGCGGCGATCGCCATCGAGCACATCCCCGCCCGCCCGAGGTTCCGCACCTCGTGCAGCATCGCGCTCCACGCGCCCGGCACGTCGAGTGCGTCGCGCCCCTGCACCACCGGCGCCAGCGTCTCGCGCACGATCGCCGCCGTCGCCCGCGATGCATACGTGTAGCCGAGGCCACGCGCATCGCCGGCGCGCGCCTCGACGATCACGATCGTCGTCTTGTCCCACTCGAAGGTTCCGTCGGACTCGGGCCGGTCCGTCGGGATCGTGTACGTGCTCGCTTCGATGCTCGCGATGCGGACGTTCTCGGACGTTCCGGTCAATGCGGATCTCCCTACCCACTTCCGCCGGCATCTTGCCCCAGCGCGCACCGACGAGCTGTTTGTGTCGCAGGTTTTATTGTCTCTCGCTTCGCCGCTAGTTCGGGTTGCGGGCCCCGGGTGCTACGGTGAAAACGACATTGCAAATCGCATGCGCACCGATGACCGATCTGCGCGCGAGATGTTGCGCGATGCGCATCACTGTTCTGGAGGAACACAAATGGCAGCGAAGACCGGCGGCGACATTCTCATCGAGACGCTGCAGGACTGGGGCGTCGATACGATCTTCGGCCTTCCCGGCGATGGCATCAACGGCATCATGGAAGCGCTCCGTACGCGCCAGGACAGCATTCGCTTCGTGCAGGTCCGCCACGAAGAAGCCGCCGCCTTCAATGCCTGCGCGTACGCGAAGTACACCGGCAAGCTCGGCGTCTGTCTCGCGACCTCCGGCCCCGGTGGCATCCACCTGCTCAACGGACTCTACGACGCGAAGATGGACGGTCAGCCCGTCGTCGCCATCACCGGCATGCACTACCACGACCTGCTCGACACGCACTCGCAGCAGGACATCGACCTCGACCGCGTGTTCATGGACGTCGCCGCCTACAGCGCCCGCGTCATGGGCCCCGCGCACGTCGAGAACGTCACCGACCTCGCCTGCCGCACCGCGCTCGGCTACCGCACCGTCGCGCACGTCAGCATCCCGACCGACTTCCAGTCCGACACGTCGCAAAAGCTCCGCACGAAGCAAAATGTCCCCCATCACACGTCAGACACGCAGACGACGCTCGAGGCCGTGCAGGACGAGCGCGTCTTCCGAAACGCGGCGGACATCCTCAACGGCGGCAAGAAGATCGCCATCCTCGCCGGCCGCGGCTCGATCGGCTGCGCCGACGAGCTCGAGCAGATCGCGGAGACGCTCGGCGCGCCGATCATCAAACCGCTCCTCGGCAAGGCGGCGGTCCCCGACATGAGCCGCTACACGACGGGCGGTATCGGCCTGCTTGGCACCGCGCCGTCCGAGGACGCGATGGAGCAGTGCGACACGCTCTTCATCGTCGGCAGCTCGTTCCCTTACCTCGAGTTCTACCCGAAGCC
The DNA here is from genome assembly GCA_036278595.1 of Dehalococcoidia bacterium. GTDB lineage: Bacteria > Chloroflexota > Dehalococcoidia > DSTF01 > JACRBR01 > JADMII01. Next base: position 1,335 of record DASUKS010000021.1, on the reverse strand, counting down.
CGGGCAGGCGCGTGGCGTCCAGATCGATCTCGATCCGCAGCGCATCGGCCTGCGCTACCCCGTTGACGTCGGCATCGTCGCGCGCAGCAAGCCTGCCCTCCAGGCGCTCATCCCGCTGCTCCGCCGCAACGACAACCGCTCGTTCCTCGAGAAGGCACAGTCCGGCATGAAGGACTGGTGGGAGCTGATGGAGCAGCGCGGCAGCCGCATGGACATGCCGATGAAGCCGCAGGTCGTCGCCCGCGAACTCGGCAAGCGCCTCCGCGACGACGCCATCGTCTCCTGCGACTCCGGGACCATCGCGACCTGGTGTGCGCGCCACGTCCCCATCCAGGCCGGTCAGATGTTCAGCATCTCAGGCAACCTCGCGACCATGGCCTGCGGCTTCCCGTACGCCATCGCCGCCCAGGTCGCCTACCCCGACCGCCAGTCGGTCGCGTTCGTCGGCGACGGCGGCTTCTCGATGCTCATGGCCGAGATGGCCACCTGCGTGAAGTACAACCTGCCGGTCAAGGTCGTCGTCATCAAGAACAACGCCCTCGGCCAGATCAAGTGGGAGCAGATGGTATTCCTCGGCAACCCGGAGTTCGGCGTCGAGCTCCAGCCGATCGACTTCGCCCGCTTCGCCACCGCCTGCGGCGCCACCGGCTTCCGCATCGACGACCCGAAGGAGTGCGGGCACGTGCTCGATGAGGCGCTCGCGACCCCCGGCCCCGTGCTCATCGAGGCGGTCGTCGATCCGCTCGAGCCGCCGATGCCCGCGAAGATCAAGTTCGAGCAGGCCAAGGAGTTCGCCAAGGCGCTCGCCCGCGGCCAGCGCGACCGCAACAAGATCGCCGTCGGCATCGCGGAAGACCGCGTCCGCGAGATGATCTGACCGCCCGACCCCGGCGCGCCGCGTGCGCTCGTCGTCGTGCACCCGCGTACAACGCGAACACCACCAGTTCCCAGTGGCTCGTCGTGTAGCACATGCGGGATACGCGCACCGAAAGCGAAAGCGGCCCCGATCATGTCCCGCAGGCGGTCCATACCATCCTTCGCCTGTTCGACTCGCTGCACCACCGGCACATCACCAACTCCCCTCTCTCCACCCCCGTTCGAGAGGGGGCCGGGGGGTGAGGGCGCGCGCAGCGCCGGGAGAGGTATCCGAACAGCAGCCGACCGCCCATCCGGGCTATCCACCTCCTACGCCCGGCTGCCCCACGCTGATGCATCTCGCATCCGCGTCGGGTCGTACCTGATCGCGAGGAGGTCCTACATGTCTCGACTCACACAACTCGTCCGCCGATTCAGCACGCCCCGCCGTCGCCTCGTCCCCGTCTTCGCCATCGCGAT
>DASUKS010000020.1:0-2337 GCA_036278595.1 Dehalococcoidia bacterium | reverse complement strand
CTCCTGGGGCCGATGGCGGGAGGGAAGCGGCGTGGTGTGCGGCGACTACTATAGGCGGCAGTCCCGTTACGGGCATACGAGCGATGCGGACGGAGCGGTACTGAATGTCATCCTCGGACCGCACTCGAACTCGCCACGCCCTCCAGGCGCGCCCGGCTTTCCGCATCCTCGCCAATGCTCGTTCGTACGACGTTTCTGGCCGCGCGGCCTCGAGCGCCATGGGAATCGGATGCTCCTCGCACGGTCAGCGGACTGCCCGCCGAAGCCGGAAGCTGCGGGCGTCGCGGGGCACGACCCTCGGCCCGTGCCGGGATGCGCGGCCCGCGCCGGCAGTTGTCGCAGGTGCAGAATGGCGTTCTCCCTCACACGGCTTCCCGTTGGTGACTACGACGCTGGAAGCCCATGTTCGACGAGGACGGCCCGGGCGCGAGAAGCGCATCGACCGGGCACCGCCTGTTCCGCAACGCCGACGATCCCGGTGAGGTCTACATCCTGCGAGTTCGCATCGGTCGAGGACGCGCGCGAAGGGCGGGCGCGCCTGCTTGCGTCGAACGTCCTCGACCGGTTTCCCGACAGATCGCCACCGGTGATCGTCGAGCCCTCGGAGCATGTCGATCGCCGATGACGGGCACGCCGCGTATCGCCATCGCGCGCCGGAGGATGTCAGGACTGCCGCACCGCCGGTAAGCTGACGGCATGGCAGAGGACACCATCGAAGTGCTGGTCGAGATCCCGCGCGGCAGCCGCAACAAGTACGAGTATGATTCGGAGCGCGGCTACTTCCGCCTGGACCGCACCCTGTTCTCCTCCGTGCACTATCCCGGCGACTACGGCTTCATCCCGGAGACGCTGGCCGACGACGGCGACGAGCTCGACGCCCTCGTGCTCGTCGAGGAGCCGACGTTCCCCGGCTGCCACGTGAAGGCGCGCCCGATCGGCGTGATGCGCATGAAGGACGACAAGGGCATCGACGACAAGATCATCTGCGTCTCGCTCGCTGATCCGCGGCTGGCGGAGATCTACGAGTTCTCGGACATCGCGCGGCACTGGCAGCGCGAGATCGAGCATTTCTTCTCGGTCTACAAGGAGCTCCAGGACCTCCGCGTCGAAATGCGGGGATGGGGCGACCGCGCCACGGCGTGGGAGATCATCGAGGCGGCACGCGCTGCGGCGCCGGCGCACCATTGACCGGGCGCCTCGTCATCGGCACGAACAACCCCGGGAAGCTCCGCGAGTTCCGCGAGCTCCTTGACGGCTGCGGCTTCGAGCTTGTCACCCCCGGCGACATCGGCGTCGACTTCGGTCCCGACGAGACGGGCGCCACGTTCGATGAGAATGCTAGAATTAAGGCTGTCGCGGCGATGGAGGCGACGGGCCTCCTGGCGCTGGCGGATGACTCCGGGCTCGAAGTCGATCATCTCGGCGGACGCCCGGGAATTTTTTCCGCCCGTTATGCCGGGGGAGACCGAACGGATCCGTCGCTCAGCGACGAAGACCGCGTGCAGATCGTGCTCGGCGAGATGCGCGGCGTGCCGGACGACGAGCGCTCGGCGCGCTTCCGGTGCGTGATCGCCATCGCGGCGCCGGATGGCTCGGTGCAGACGGTGGACGGCGTGTTCGAGGGCCGGCTCGCGCACGAAACGCGCGGGAAGAACGGCTTCGGGTACGACCCGATCTTCGTCGTCCCCGAGCTCGGCGTAACGAGCGCGCAGCTGCCGCCGGACGAGAAGAACGCGATGAGCCATCGCGGGCAGGCGGCGTTGAAGGCGCGGGAGATCCTGAGGCAGATCGCGAATGGTTATCCGACAGCATGAGGCAGCGGCGGCAGATGCGGAGGGCGTGACGGACGCGCGCGGGCGGCCGCTACGCGACCTGCGCATCAGCGTCACCGACCGCTGCAACTTCCGCTGCCGCTACTGCATGCCGCGCGAGGTCTTCGGCCCCGACTTCCAGTTCCTCCCCCGCGCGGAGATCCTCAGCTTTGAGGAGATCACGCAGATCGCGCGCGCGTTCGCGGCGCAGGGCGTGCGCAAGCTGCGCCTGACGGGCGGCGAGCCGCTGCTGCGCGCCGACCTGCCGCGGCTCGTGCGCATGCTCACGGAGATCCCGGATGTCGACATCGCGCTGACGACGAACGGCTCGCTGCTCGCCGCCCAGGCGCGCCGGCTCGCCGAAGCAGGCCTGCGGCGGGTCACGGTGAGCCTCGACTCCCTCGACGACGACGTCTTCCGCCGCATGAACGACGCCGACTTCGCTGTGCGCGACGTGCTCGCCGGCATCGATGCCGCCGCGGACGCCGGCCAGACGCCCGTGAAGGTAAACGCCGTGATCCGGCGC
>DASUKS010000019.1:0-30887 GCA_036278595.1 Dehalococcoidia bacterium | reverse complement strand
ACGACGCGCGTCGGCTACGAGGTCATGCGCTACATGATCGAGAACGACCTGCCGGCGCAGGTCGCAGAGAAGGCCAAGATCGTCGAGCGCCGGCTCAGCTCACTGCTCGATCGATGCCACGACGTCACGGGCATCCGCGGTAAAGGGCTGATGTGGGCGGTCGAGTTCTCGACCGACGCCGGCGAGCGCATCACGAACGCCGCGCTGGAGAACGGACTCATCGTCAACAACGTCCGCCCGAACGCGGTCCGCGTCACCCCGCCGCTGACGGTCACCGAAGAGGAGCTCGAGCAGGGCCTCGCCGTCCTCGAGCACGTCATCGAGCAGGACGGCGCGTCGAAGTAGCGGCGCGCTTCGCATGCCGGCCAAGGTGATCCGCTACGATATGTCGGCGGTGCCGGATCGTCTAACGGTAGGACAGCGGCCTTTGAAGCCGTATATCCAGGTTCGAATCCTGGTCCGGCAACCAGCCTCCCGCTACCACTCCGCCGGGAGTCCCATGCTCTGGTACAGGCCGTTGGGCAGCTCGATCTCCCCGAACTGCTCCTCGTAGCGCTTCACGTTCATCACGAAGAGCTTCGCCAGCACCTTGGCGTGCTGCGGGCTCATGTGCGCTCGCGCGATGTTCTTCATCCCCGGCTGCGTCGTGCCGTCAGCCGGCGGCAGCCCCTTGCCGAGCGACAGGCTGAAGCCGTACGCCCCCACCTCGAAGTTCACACTGTCGCAGTAGAATTCGACCGTCTCGTCCACATCCCCTCCCTCATACCGAGCCGAGCCGCGCCCCGCGCGCGACCGGCATACTGTACACGCCTCTCCCGCGCGCGAAAAGCCGGGAGCCGCGACGAGCGATGGACGTGATCGAACTCGAGACCGCCACCTCACACTGCACGGTCGCATCGGAAGCCGGCGGCCGCCTGCTGCGCCTCGAAGCCCGCGACGCCGGCGGCCGATGGCGCCCGCTGCTGCTCGCTCCGGACGATCCGGACCAGGTGCTGCGAGAGCCGACGCGCTGGGGCGCCTTCCCGATGGTCCCCTGGCCAAACCGCATCACAGAGGCGCAGTTCCGCTTCGACGGCAAGACCTACCGCGTACCCCCGAACTCGGGCGTGAACGCGATCCATGGCGTCGGGTTCGACCGGCCGTGGAGCGTCGAAGCGGCCAATACCCGGTCCGCGGTGATGTCGCTCAACTTCGACGAGCGGTGGCCGTTCGGCGGCGGGGCCCGCCATACGGTGCGTCTACTCGAGGACGGCGTCGCGCTCACGCTCGAGGTCTTCGCCGGCGACCGCGCGTTCCCGGCAGGCGCCGGGTGGCACCCGTGGCTCCGTCGCGATGTCTCGGGCGATGAGCCGGTCTCGGTGCAGGTGGATGCCGGCGAGATCTATGAGCTCGCTGCGATGATCCCAACCGGCAGGCTCACCCCCGTCTCACGTGAGACCGATCTGCGAACTGCGCCCGAGCTCGGCGATCGCCGCCTCGACACCTGCTACCGCCACCCGCGCGGCCCGCTGCGTATCGCCTGGGGCGCGTTCGAACTCACGATCACATCATCCGCGAACGTCACGCACGCAGTGGTGTACACGCCGGAGCGCGCTGTCTGCGTCGAGCCACAGACCTGCGCCATCGACGCCTTCAACTTCTACACGCGGCACGCGCTCGACAGCGGCACGGCGGTGGTCGAGCCCGGCCGCCCGCTGATCGCCGAGACGACCTGGCGATGGTCGGTGCGGGGTTAGCCGCAAAATCTCTGGCGGGCGGCGCGGCGTGTTCATACGCCGCTTGATGCGAACACAGAGGCGTGCCGGCGGAGGTTGAGCGGCGAGCCGCAGATTCGATACCATGCGTCGCCCGGCACCGCCGGGTGCGCCCGCGCTCCCCGGTAGCTCAATGGTAGAGCAATCGGCTGTTAACCGATGGGTTGTAGGTTCGAGTCCTGCCCGGGGAGCCACATTACACCGCCTGTCTCACTCTGAGTGGAACCTCAGTGCTATCGGACCGGGGTCGGCGCCGGCGCGCGCGGCGCGTTCCCCCTCTCGGCACCGCCGTGGCTGCCGGTGTGGCACATATGGGCGATTGGCTAGCGCTGCGCCGAGACCGCCCGGTACAGGGCAGCGTGGCGCTCGACGGAGCGCCGCCACGTGTACTCTTGCGCGCGTTCGTAACCGGCGGCGATCAGGCGATGCCGCAGGTCTTCGTCCGTGACCGCCGTGCGGAGCGCCTGCGCCATCGCGGCGATGTCCCGCGGGGAAACGAACAACGCCGCGTCCTGCATGATCTCCCGCACAGCCGGAAGGTCCGACGCCACGACGGGCACACCGTGTGCGGCCGCCTGCAGCGGTGGCAGGCCGAATCCTTCAGCGAGCGACGGAAAGAACAGCACGCGGGCGCCCGCGTAGAGCGCCTGCAGCTCGGCGTCGTCGAGGCCGTGTACGAGGTGGACGCGCCTCTCGATGCCCAGCGATGACAGATGCGCGCGCGCGACTGCCTCGTGTCCTGACCCCGCATCCACGATCGCCACGAGATCGTACGTGTCAACGTGCGTCGCGAGCATCGCGTATGCGTCGAGCGCGCGGACCAGGTTCTTACGCGGCTCGTAGGAACCCGCGTACAGGACGTACGGATTGCACGTCGGGAGCATGGATGCGCGCGCGTGCGTCTCCGCCGGGGGCTCGACGCCGTTGGGGATCACGGTGATCTTCGCCCGCGGTGCGTGCCCCGCGATCTCTTGCCGCGCCGTTTCGGACACGGTGACCACCGACTCGGCGGCAAGCGCCCGGTGAAGGTTCCACCGATAGAACAGCCGCAGGCGGACCGGCATCGTCGCGCCGTAGAACGTCAGTGGGATGAGGTCGTGCACGGTAGCGACCAGCGGGCACGGCACCGACGCAATCGGCGGCATTGACGGCCGCACGTGCACCGCCGGCGCGTGGAACACGTCGAGCCCGTCGCGGCGAGCGAGCTCGCCAACCGTGCGGAGGCGTGAGACGAGTCCCGCGAGCTTCGGCGGTACGCGCGTGTCCGGCGCCTGCCACGAAACAGCGTCCGGTAGCCACGCCGGCCGCTGCTCGCCCGGCGCGCCGTACGCGAAGACGTCGATGTCCGGTGCAACTTCGTGGATGCCGGTGAGCAGGTGCAGCGTGTACTGCCCCATGCCCGTGTAGGCGAGCGGACCGCCGAGCCCCCACGCATCGACGCCGAGTCTCATCGTCGTCAGACCCCGGCGGCGATGCGCCTGCGCTCGCCCGCGATCTCCTCGACGTGCTCGTCGATCCGGTCGACGAACTCATCCCAGCGGAACATCTCCGCGCGGGTTCTCGCAGCCGCGCCGATCACGTCGAGCTGCCGGTCGTCCATCTGCGCAATCGCCGCCATCCGCGCGGAGAAGTGCTCGACGTCATCCTGCTCGAGCCAGCCCGTGGTGCCGTGCGCGATGCTCTCGCGCGGCCCGCCGCGGTCGGTCGCGATGACCGGCTTCCCGCACGCCATGGCCTCCAGCGGGACGAGTCCCCAGTCTTCGTTGAGCGCCGTGAAGATCACCGCGCGGCAACGCTGGTACAGCGTGATCAGCTCGTCGTCGGCCGGGCCCTCGATGAAGATGATGTCCTCGCGCCCGCTCGCCTGCCGGCGCAGCTCGGCGAGATACGATTGGCTCTTCGCATCCACCATGCCGGCGATGACGAGCCGGAACGCGTTGTCCGAGACGTGCGGCTTGAAGCGACGCCACGCCTGGATCGCCAGCTCGATGTTCTTCGCCCACATCATCCGCCCGGCGACGAGAAAGTACGGCGCACGTTCGCCCGTCGGGACGAAGCGCTCCGTATCGACGCCGTGGTACGCGATCTCAACGCGCTGCGGCGGCGCGAGCCCGGCTTCGAGCACCCGCCGGCGCGTCTCGCCGCTGTTGCAAAAGATCCGCTCGTAGCGCTTCCATGCCGGCTTTTCGAGCCGGGTGTACGCGGCGATCGCGATCCGCTGGTGGAGGCGGTGCGGCCGCTCAAAGTAGCGCTGCCGCGTAAACGGGTCGTACGCGATTTTCAGCGGCGTCAGGCAGATACACGACGTCGGCACGGTCGAGCGCGCGGCGATCAGGTTCCCCAGCCCCTCGCTCACGACCACGAGACCGTCATGTTCCGCGAGATCCAGCTTCTGCGTGAGCAGCGTGACGGTCGCCTTCGCGACTTCCGGCACCGACCGCCGCACCGACACAGTGCGCAGCGGTACGACGTCCAAACCGTTGAACTCGGGGAACGTCGATGCGGGTTCGAACCTGTTCGTGAAGAGGGTCCAGTCGTGCCGGCTACGGCGCATCAACTCGACGAGCACACGCTCCGCACCTCCCTTGAGGTACACCCACGGATAGTACAGCGCCGGCCTCACGACGCGGCCTCACGGTAGACATCGATCGTCTTTCGCGCGACATCACCCCACGAGAATGCGCTCGCACGAGCGCGGCCCGCGTCCGCGAGCTCATCGCGCAAGCTGCGGCTGCGCAGCAACGAAGAGAGCCCGTCGGCGATCGCCCGCGTGTCCGTCGGGTCGACCATCATCGCGGCGTCTCCCACGACCTCTGGCATCGATGTCACGTCCGATGTGAGCACCGCCGTCGCGCAGGCCATCGCCTCGAGCGGCGGTAGGCCGTAGCCCTCGTGCAGCGACGGATACGCGAAGATATCCGCGCCCGCGTAGGCCGCCGGCAGCTCGTCGTCCGGCAGGTAGCCGGTGAAGTAGATGCGATCGCGGACGGGCGAGTTGTTGTACGCCTCGCGCACCGGCCCATTCATCCAGCCGCTGCCGCCGGCGATGAGCAGCCGGTGCGGGAACGCGTGCCCGCTCACCGCGGCGCTGAACGCCTCGATGAGGCGTGGCAGGTTCTTCCGCGGCTCGATCGTGCCGACGAACAGGACATACGGGTCCACGAGCCCGAACCGGCGGCGGAACCGCTGGATCGCCTCGCTCGACTGCGGCCGAAACCGCGGGTGCACACCCTCGCCGATCACGCGCACGCGCTCGGTCGCGCCCGGGAATCGCGCGGCCAACTGGCGCGCCGTGTACTCCGACACGCAGATGATGCGGGTGGCGCGGCGGATCGCGAACGTCGCCAGCGCCGACAGATAGAGGTGCGACCGCAGCCGATGCACCGAGCGGTCGAAGAACGCGAGGTCGTGCACCGTCACGACGGACGGGCAGCGCAGCGCAGCGGGGAGGATGTAGTTCGGCGAGTGGTAGACGTCCGGCCGCCGGCGCCGCACGTCGAGCGGCACCACGGTCTGCTCCCAGAATGCACGCGCGTATTCGTTCGGCGTCCGGAACGGCGCGCGCACCGTCTGCACCGGCGCCGGACCGAGGCCGTCATCGGCCTGCGTGAGGTACACGATCGGCGGTTGCTCGAAGCGCGGCGCGAGCGCGCCGATCAACTCGTGCGTGTAGCGCACGACGCCGGAGAATTCGCCTCGGAGCGAGCGGCCCATCATGGCCACGCGCAGCGGTTCGAGCGCCGGCTCCGCCTCGGGCTCTGTGCCGGACCTGAGCCAATCCGGAATGTGCGCGAGATCGTTCCCGCGCGAGGCTGTCCTTGCCATTGCTGGCCCCCTCAGAATGCGTGCTCAGAGCGCGAGCGCAGCGGGAGAGGACCCGCACCCGACACACAGAACTGGCTCAATCAGTCGCCGGGCGATAGTAGGATTGAAGGGTTAACAGCCGGTTAAACCGCGCCACTCACCTCGTTGGCCACGCCGCCTTGAAGCGGTCGAGATACCGGCGTGTGAGCGAGATATACGTGCGGCCGTACGGCACCGAATCCGCGACGTCGCTCGCCTCGTGGAACTCGTTCCATGTCTCGATCGCGATGAACTGGCGCTTGCTGGCGAGCGCGTCCGCGAACTGCTCTTCGTAGAAGCTGCCGTCGTCGCGCGGCGCGAAGCGACCGGACCTCCCCGGACCGTCGAGCTGCCGCTCGTCGTACCCGGGCCCGACCTCCGCGACGCCGGCGCCGCTGCCATCGAAGCCGTTGAGCGCAGCGCCCCACACGTAGAAGTTGTCGATCTTGATCGGCCGGTTCGGGTCCGCCTTCCCCCCGGACGTCGCGAAGCGCCAACTCGCTTCCGCGACGATGTACGGGCGCACGCCGAAGTCCGCCTGGAAGTGCGCGGAGAGGTAGTCGAAGAACGTCTGGTCGAAGGTGATGTTGAACCATGACGCCCACATCCACACGACGGGCCGGTTGTCAACCATGGCCCACTCGTCCCGTGGCAGCTCGTTGTAAAACGTGTGCACGAGGTCGTAGAAGCGCTGCTGGTTTTCCGCCTTCGTGAAGTCGCGCTGCCCCTCCGGCCAGCGGCCGACCAGCCCCGTGTCGACGAACATCGCGATCTTCGGCGCCGGCTTCCCGGCGGAGGTCAGCGCGTGATACGCCTGCCCCATGTTCGTCAGCCCGATGTCGCTCGAAGGCTCTGCCGGCCCCCAGTAGTCGGCGAGCGCGACATCGATCCCCGCGTCGCTCATATCGCTCAACTGCTTTTCGAACCAGCCGACGTCCTTGTAGCTGGCGTTCGGCTCGGCCGGTTGGTCGGTGAGCGCGCCGCTGTGCGTCCCACCTGGCAGGTCGTACCAGTAGTAGAAGTACGTGAACGCGAGCGGCGGCTGATGCGGGTCCGTTGACGCGGCAGGGAACGGCGGCAGCGGCCCCGCCGGCGAGGATTTCCCGCGCGCGCTCGACAGCGCCCCGCCGACGAGGAGTAGCCCGACAATGGCGCCGCTCGCGATGAGCCACGTCCGCCGGCTCGGCCAGCGACGGCGCCGTCTCTCAAATCGCACGGCAGGCGCCCCCGCTCACCACCATGCCGTCTCCAGCAAGCGGCCGCACTTCGAGGCCCGCAACCGTCCGATACACGTCGAGCGTCTGCCGCGCGCATGTCTCCCACGAGTAGCGGCGCGCCTGCACCAACCCCTGCCCCGACAGCCGCCGGCGTTCGCCCGCATCGGCTCCGAGCCGCAGGAGCGCATCGGCGAACGCGCGCGTATCGGTCCCGTCGCAGAACACCGCCGCATCGCCCAGCACCTCGCGAAGCGCGGGCAGGCGGCTCGCAACCACGGGGACGCCGGCGGCCATCGCTTCCAGCGGCGGCAGTCCGAAGCTGTCGGCGAGTGACGGATAGATGAACACGTCAGCCGCCGAGTACAGGCGCCACAGGTCCGCGTCGGTCAGCTTCCGGCCGTCGATTATCCGCACGCGGCCCTCGATCCGCGACTCGCGCATCACCGCTCGCACCGGCTCCATCGGCCCCGAACCGGACGTCGCGACAACGACGAGGTCCTGCGCCAACCCGCGCTCGCTCGCAACCGCGTACGCGCGCGTGGCGGTTACGAGATTCTTCCGCGCCTCGTACGAGCCCACGAAGAGAATATACGGGTGACCGGTCGTCGGCGACGGCGTTTCGCATATGGGCGCGGAGTCCACGCCGTTGTGGATCACCGTGATCGCCTCCCTGGGCATTCCAAGCGTCGAGGCGATCGCCTCGGCCTCCGCAGCAGAAACGGTGATGACCGCGCTCGCACGCACCGCAGCCCGCAGGTTCCAGCGGTAGAACGCAAGGTGCGTACGCGGCAGCCGCGAAGGGCCGCGCGCGTAGAACGTCAGCGGTATGACATCGTGCAACGTCACGACGAGCGGACACGGCAGCATGCGCGGCACGGGAGGCCACGATGGCCGCGGGTGCACCGTGGGCGCGTGAAACACGTCGAGTCTCCATTGTCGTGCGAGCCGCGGCAGCGCGAAGAGGTACGCCGCCGGCGTCGAGAGCTTGCCCAGCGGCAACTTCGGCAACGGCTGCCGCTGCACGTTCGCCGGCAGGTGATCAGGCAGGGGGCAGCCGGCCGGCGCGAAGAGCACGAACTCGCTCTCCGGGTCCTCCACGGGCATGCGCTCGACGAGCCGCCGCACGTAGCGACCGATCCCCGAATCACGCGTCCGCGGACCGAGGATCGATGCGTCGATCCCGACCCTCACGCCGTGCTCCCCGCCGGCACCCGGCCGGCGACCCGCTCGAGTGCGTCTTCGATACGCCGTGCGGCCGCCTCCCACGTCCATTCGCGCTCGACCACGCGGCGTCCCTCGGCGCCGAGCGAGCGCGCCAGCGCCCGGTCGGTCAGCACGCGCTCGAGCGCCGCCGCCAACGCATCGGCACGACGCGGGACGAGCACGGCCGTCTCGTCCGGCAGCACGCTCTCGAGTACGCCGCCCTCGCCCACGGCGACGACCGGCAAGCCCGCCGCCATCGCTTCGAGCACCGCCAGCCCGAACGGCTCCCGCTCGGGCGCGTAGATGAACGCAGTGGCATTCGCGTACAGCGCCCTGAGTTCCGCGTCCGTCACGCGCACGCGCATCGTCAGTTGCACGCCGGACGCGTCCGCCTGCGCCGAAAGCTCGCGCGCGACCGCCTCGTTCGCGTAGTTGCCGGCGATGACAAGCGGGGGCCGGAACGCGACGGGGACCAGCCGCAGCGAGTCGATGAGAAAGCCAAAGCCCTTGTGCCGGTCGATCGCACCGACGGACAGCACGTACCCGCCGGCCTGGGCGCCGGGCGCGATTCGCTCGACATCGACGCCCAACCGGCACACTTCGGTCTCGCGTTGGTAGTACTCGCGGACGAGCCCAGCGGTGAACTGCGAGTTGGTGAGAACCGCGCACGCCGATGCCACGTTCTCGTGATCTCGCTCAGCGAGCGCTCGCTCCATGATCCGCGTTGCCGGCCGGTGCCATATCGAACGCAGGCGACGGTACAGCGGCAGCGGCCCCGCATCCGGCCGGCGGGCCGGCTCGATGAACCGCCGCGGCGGCTCGTGGCAGTAGTACGCTGCTGGCGTGCGCACGAACCGCAGCGCGCCCGGCGACTGCACGACGCGGCAGGCGCTCGCGAGCACGACATCATACGCGCCCGCGTCGATCGCGGCAGCCATCTGCCGGTACGCGTCGTCGAGGCGCACCAGGTCCCGGTACATCCGCAGGTCGTTCAGGTAGAGCCCGAAACGGACCGGACGGAAAGCAGCGTACTCGAGTGTGCGCACGCTCCGTGCGTAGTCGGCGCTTCGGACGAACGTCTCGTCGGCGCTACTCAGCGTGAACACGTCGATCGCGTGCCGCTGCGCGAGCCCGCGCCCCAGCTCGTAGACCGCGCGCGCCGCGCCGCCCGAGGGGTGGTTATGGACGATCGCGATGTTCATCGCCGCTCGCCTCTTCCGCTTCCCATTCGGATTCGAGCCGCGGCGCGCGTATCGCGATCCCCACGAACAGCCAGAACAGGTACGAGACCTGCACGGCTGACCAGACCGGGTGAAACGCGCTCACCAGGATGTACCCAACGCCGCCGCCCGCGACGCCGAGCGACAGCGCGCGCAGCCACGGATCCCGCACGCGCACGCCCGACAGCAGGCTGTTGCACGTCGCGACGAGCAGCAGCGCGGCGAACAGCAACATCGCCACCACGCCCATCTCCAGGCCCAACTGCAGGTACCAGGTTTCGGTCGCCCAGCTAGGCAGAGCACCCTGGCCCAATCCCTTCGCCAGCACGGACACGTGGCTGCCGTTCCCCAGCCCTTCGCCCAAGGGGTGCGAGGCCACCAGCCCGATGCTCCGGCTGATGTACCCGGTGTGCGCCGAAGCGGAGCTGTCCTGCGCGGAGTACAACGCCCGGAACACGCCGAACGAGTACCCGGAGACGACGAGGAACAGGATCACCATCGCGGCGACGCCGATCGCGACCCACGACGCCTTGATGAACGAGCGCGACAGGAAGATCAGCACGACGAGCCCGGCCAGCGCCCCGACCAGCGGGGCGCGCGCGACGGTCAGTCCCATCGTGGCGATCATCGCAAGGAGGAACAGCCCGGACCAGAACTGCGACGCGCGCGTGCGGAACGCGAAGAACAGCGCCGCGGCCAGCGGGATGAGCAGCACCAGGTAGAACGCGAGCCCCAGGTCGGCGAGGAACAGCGACGATGCGCGCGGGAGCGTGCCGCTCTCGAGCACGCGCGTGCGCACCGATTCGGTCTCGAACGCTGTCCCCAGCGCGCTCTGGAACGCCGGGTACCCGAGCTTCGTGAAGATCCGGTTACTGAGCCCGGGGAGCGCGAACTCGAATCCCGCCACGACCGCGATGACGACGCTCATCGCGATGAGCGCGACAAACATCGCCTTCACGTCGCGCCGCCGCAGCGTGATGCCGCGCCCGATGAAGTACACCAGAAGATAGAGGGCGTCCTGCCGGAAGGCGAGCGCGCGCACGAAGTACGTCGAGCCGGCGATGATGCCCGGATAGAACAGGTACATCCCGGTGAGCCCGATGAAGCCGGCGATCAGCACGTCGATGAAGTGCACATGCGGCAGGCGTCCCCGCAGGAACGCCCCATGCACCATCCGCGCCGCGAGCACGATGATCGCCTCGTCCTTCCACAACTGGCTCGCCCGAAGGAGCGTTGAGGAGTGCGTCGGCACGAAGACCGCGAAGGAGATGAAGCGCGCCATCGGGATCAGCACGACGAGCGCGATCGCCGATTGCGTCGGCCACCGCCAGACGACCCAGCCGAGCACGACGGCCGCCGCCAGGCCGCTGACCTCGACCGCCATGCCGAGCGACGCCGCGCCGAATAGCACCACCATCGACAGCGCGACGAGCAGCAGGACACCGATCGGCGGCAATAGCCGCGGGCGGGCGTCGCCCGGCCGGCGGAGAGGGAATGTCGCGATGCTCACGTCGCCACCGCCTCGTGCACCGCGGACCGTGGCCGCGCGTCCACAGGCGCGTCGTCGTACGGCGCCTTACCCCAACGACCACGGAGGGCGTCCCAGAGCGCCCGCGTCTGCGCATGGTAGTACGAGTCGCGGCGATGCTTCGGCGACACGGCGACGCGCACGCCGATCTTCAGCGCGGTGACCGCGTAGCGCCCCGCCGCCCACAGCCGGCCGGGCACGCCACCGTGACGGAACGCGAGCAGGAAGTAGTTGCGGCAGTCGTAGTAGCGCGCGATCCGCGGGTCCAGCCGCCGCACCGAACGCGATACGCCGTGCCAGAGCCGCGCCTCGGGCACGAACATCGTCGCGATGCCGCGCCGGTAGGCTCCCAGGCACCAGTCGACGTCCTCGAGATACATGAAGTAGCGCTCGTCCAGCAGCCCGGCGGCGTCGAAGACCTCTGCCGCCGCGAAGAGTGAGCAGCCGCTCGCCCACGGGACCTCCACCGAGTCGGGGTAGTCGCCGGGGTGCGCGCCTTCGCCTCGCAGGGTGCGGCCGAGCCACGGCCGACGCAACGTCCCGCCTACCGACCAGATGGTGCCGGCGCCGTCCGCGTCCCGCCTGAGGATCTTGGGCGCGAAGATCGTGCGCGGGCGGCGACCGGCCGCATCGAGCAAGGCGTCGAGCGCGTCCGACTCGACGGACGTGTCGTTGTTGAGCAGCCAGACATACTGCACCCCGCGCTGCTGCACGTACCGCACACCGGCGTTGCATCCTCCCGCGTAACCGGCGTTCTTCGGCAGCGCGAGTACATCCACGGTCGCGAAGTCAGCCCGCAGCCGCCGCGCAGAATCGTCGGTTGAGCCGTTGTCCACGACGACGATCGTGCTGCGCTCGGCGTGATCGAGAGCGAGGAGCGAGCGCAGGCACTCGGCGGTCTGCTCCGCGCCGTTCCAGTTCACCACCACGATCCCGACGCGCGCCGGCTCCATCTGGGATCAGTGCTCGTTCAGCAGGATCCCGAGCACGTTCACGTTGAGCCGCTCGAGCTGGTCGCGGACGCGCCGGTGCGCATCGAGGTCGGTCGTCGCATCCCGCACGACGTACAGCACATTGCCTGCGAGCCGGGCCTCCTCGAACGCCGCGGTCGTCGTGAGCGCCGGCGGCGTATCGATGATCGTGTACATGCCGGCGTCGGATGCGTGCGTGATCGCCGCATCGACGTCGTCGTCCGGGCCGCCCGTGTCGACGAGCCTCGGCATGATGAACACGCCTGGGTGCGCGCTCTCGACGATCGAGCGCCGCATCTCGCCCGGGATCCGCTGCCCGCCGTTCTCCCCGCCTGGCCGGAACAGGTCCGTCAACGAACCCGGCCCGGCAAACGCGCGCCGCCGCTCGTCGACGAGCAGCACCCGCTGCTCCTCGGCCAGCGCGAGCGCGAGGTTCGCCGCCACGAGCGAGCGGCCTTCCTTCGCGTAGCCGCTCATCACCGCGACCGACTTGCGCGCGTCGAACGACAGCATCGTCCGCACGTTCAGTGCGAGCAGCCGAAACGACTCCGCGAACGGCGACGCCGGGTGCGCCGAGATCAACGGCTGCGCCGACGATGCCGGCCCACGCAGCCCGAGCATTCGTCGCTTCGAACCGGCTTGTGGCGCCGCTGGAATGACAACCGACATAGCAGCCTCCTAGCTGCCGGCCGCCGGAATCCGGCCGATCACGGGCTTTCCAAACACCCGTTCGATGTCCTCAACCGAAGCGGGCATCTTCTCGAAGTACGCGAGGAGGTAGATGGCCGTCAGCGACACGAACACCGCGAGGAAGATCGCGAGCCCGTATGTCAGCAGCGTCATCACCATGTTCGACTCGATCGTCGCATCCTGCAGCACGCGCACCTGGATCGACGCCGGCAACGACTGGCCGATCGAAACGTCGAGCACGTGCTGCGAGAGCGACGTCCGCTGGCTCTCGGCGTTCACGAGGTCGAGGTTCAGCTGGTCGTACTGCGGCTCGAGCGCAAGCAGCCGCTGCAGTTCCGCCTGCTCCCGCCCGATGGCGGCATCGATCGCACCGGCGCTCTCCCGCGTTGTCGCATCCGCGACGACGAGCTGGTTCACCATCGTCGTCTGTCCCTGGACGGCCGCCGGGAGGTTGGAGATGCCGTTCGCCGTCTGGAAGTCGCCGAGCGCGATGAGGGCGCTGCCGTACGTCGCCTGCACGGAGGTGAACTGGGACTGGGCATCCGCGAGCTGCGCCGCCGAGCTCGGCCCGGCGATCTGCAGATCGGACACGCGCTGTGAGAGGCGGTCGCGCGCCGCGCTCGCCAGCGTCAGGTCGGAGGTCAGTTGCTCATACTGCGGCTCGAGCGCCATCAGCCGGTTTAGCTCAACGCGCGCCGCGACCAGAGCCGCACCGTCGCCATTGTCCGTCGTCGCGCCTCGGCCGGAGGCGGTGACGGCCGCGCTCCGGAGCTGCGCGATCAGCCCGAACTCCTGGTCCCGCCGCTGCGAAAGTGCGAACGCGTCGTTCTTCTGCTCGAAGTCCAGCAGCGCCGCGCGCGCGTCATCCACCTTCTTCTGCGCGGCATCCGTCTGGGTCTTGAAGGCGGATGCGACGTCCTGCGCGCTCGGCGAATTGATCTCGCCGTAGAGCTGCTTCGCTTCCTGCACCGCGATATTGTCGATCTTGATCGCGCGCGCCCGGTCCGTGTCGGCGATCGTCACCTTGTAGATTGGGCTCGGATTCGGCTGGTTCAGCTTCGGCTGATAGTCGATCGAGAGCATCTGGCCGACCTGGTCGGCTGTTGTGCCGTCGTGCAGCGCGTTCGCGATGCGGGCGTGCAGGTCCTGGCTGCCGGCGAGCGCGTCGAACCCCAACTGCGGCGGCACGTACTCGCCGGGCGGCGGGAAATACGACTGCATGATCGCAACGTTTGAAGATGCGTGTTCCTTGTCACGGATCCGGTGGTAGATGATCACGCCAGCCAGGGCAATGGCAAGCATCACCACCGGCAAGAACCACCAGCGCACAAGCGCGCGGGCGAACACCCTCATCTCCATCCTTGCACCTCCCTCCTAGAGCACCGGCCGGCGGTACCGAATGCTGCCGGCGACGAGCGCCCCGCAACCGACGCAGTCGTACGCGAAGTGCGCCGCGAGCTTCAGCAACGGCCAGCGGCCGCTAAGGCGCCGCCGGGCGCCAAACGCCACGATGTACGGCAGCGTCAGCAGGAGCGCGGCGCGGCGCCATCGTGCGAGCGCCAGGCCGAGCACGAACCCGTCGAACAGCGCGTGCGACCAGTCGACCCAGAGACCCGCGAACAGGTGCCGGCGAAACCCCGGATATCGCGCTGCCTTCGCCGGCCAGTTGTAGAAATGCCGCGGATGCGTCAGCCACTGCCACGCGCTGAGCCGCAGCACCTGGTGGTGCACGAGCGCGTCCGGCTCGAAGCGCGCCTCCCAGCCGAGGCGCTTCACGCGCCAGCCGAGGTCGACGTCCTCCCAGTACACACACGACGGGTCGAACCCGCCCGCACCGGCGAGCGCGTCCCGCCGGTAGCACACGTTCGACGTCGAGAACGAGCCGTCGAGCCGCTTCGTTTCGATGAAGTGGTTGAACAGCGGCTGTGCCTGGTGCGGCACTGCCGTCGTCATCCCCTGCACGACGCCAACGTCCGTGCCGGCCATCGCCTCGATGCAACCGCGTAGCCAGCCAGCGGCCGGCACGCAGTCGCTGTCGGTGAACGCGATCAGCTCCCCCCGCGCGAGCATCACGCCCACGTTGCGGCTGATCGCCGGCCCCCGGTCCCGGCCCATCACCGCCCCGATGAACCGGACCCGGGCATCGCGCGCGCACGCTCGCATCAGGCTTTCCGTCTCATCCGAAGACGCGTTGTCGACCACGATGATCTCGAACGCGTGCGCTGGGAGGTCCTGCGCGAACAGCGCCTCGATCGTCTCGCGCACGAGGTCACGCCGGTTGCGCGTCGGCACGATCACCGAGATTGCCGGTGCGGCGACAGCGGGCCCGCCCACGGCGACGATTCGGTACGACTCGTGCGCGGCATCCGCGAGGAATCGCCCTGTGATCGCCCGCACTCGGACGCCGCTGCGCTCCGCGATCACGCTGCTCACAAGACGATGCTCCGGTTCCTGATACTGCTCTGGACCAGCGTGGCGGTCAGCACCGCGGAGCTCTCGACCTGCAGCGCGAATCGCAGCGCCGCACGTCCCCAGCGCTTCGGCGGCCAGATGTCGCGCTTCACCGCCGGCCACGTCGTCTTCGCCCACGGCAGCACGAGCAGCGCGCTCGCCCGCGTCCGCCGCATGCCGGCGAGGCCCATGAGTGCGAGCACGAACGTCGCGCTCTGGCGGTGCAGAAAGTACCGCCGGTACAGCATCGTCCTGCGCAGCTCCGGGTTCTGCGCAACGAGGCGTGGGACGATCTGCGCGGCGAGCGGCTGCAGCAGGTAGCTCTTCGCGGAGATCGGCGTCGCCTGGTGATAGATCACCGCATCCGCGGCAAACATGGTCTCTCCGCCGTTGCGCCGGACGCGCCATCCGAGATCCGTATCGTCGCCGCCCACGGGCTGGCCCCACGAGTAGGTCCTGAATTGCTCCTCGAACCCACCCAACTCGATGAATCGGTCGCGGCGGTAGAAGACGTTGGCCGTCGCGTACAGGCCATCCTCGTGGTTGACCTCGTAGATCTGGTGCATGAAGAACACCGGGTCGGGCCCGTCCCAGACCGGCATGATCGGCCCGCACACCAGCGCGATGTCGCCCTCGAAGCGCGCGGCCGCGTTGCGCACCCAGGCTGGGCCGGGCACGCAGTCGCTGTCCGTGAACGCCAGGATGTCGCCCTGCGCCATCTCCGCGCCACGGTTCCTCGATGCCGCCGGACCGTCGTCCTGCTTCCGCAGGTATCGCACGGGGAACGGCCCCGCATCCGCCGCCCGGCGCACGACCTCCTCCGTCGCATCCGTCGAGGAGTTATCGACGACGATGATCTCCATCCGGTCCGTCGGGTACACCTGGTTCGCGAGCGCGCCGAGGACGTCCGGCAGGTACGACGCACGATTGCGCGTCGGCACGATCACCGACACGAACGGCCACGCCGTCCGGTGGCCGGCGGCCTCCGCGTGTGGCTGCACAGCACTAGTACTCACCGAGCGATCCCTCCCGCTTTGCCCGATTGAGCGCCCATACGAACGCATACACCGATGGCGGCGTGAGCACCGTGGCCATCGCGCACAGCGTGGCGATCTGTGGCGCGACGTCGGTGATGCTCGCCCCGTCGAACCCGTCGCGGATGCCGGTCAGGGCGTGCGTGAGGGGCACCAGCAGAGCGAGCGGCTGGACCCACCCGGGCAGCGCGTGCACCGGAAAGATCGCCCCGCCCAGCACGGCCGTAATCGCCGTGAACGCTACCAGCACCGGGTCGCCCTGCTTCACGAGCAGCATGAACGCCGCCGAGAAGCCTCCTAGCGCGACGAACGTCACCAGCGCCGGCACGAAGACCACCACGATCGTCAGCGGGTTCGCCGAGTGCCAGAACCCAAGCACCGCGAAGCCGAAGATGACGAACAGCGACATGCGGAACATCGAGAACGCGAGCCGGAACAACCAGAGCGATCCCATCAGCTCGTATTCGCGCACGGGCGCGAGCAGCATCGGCTCGAGCGTGCCGGTGCGCTGGTTGTCATTGATCGCGCGCGGCAGCGCGGCCAGCCCCTGCATGAACACGTCCATGAACGCGAGACCCAGGAAGATGAACGCGACGTAGCTGCCGCCCTGCTGCTTGATCAGGTCGGAGTGGCTGTTGATCGCCGAGCCGGTGAAGTAGATGAGCCCGATCATCGTAAACACGCCCAGCACCTGCCAGAACGCGGCGAGCCGGTAGCTGCTCCAGATCAGGAAGTCGCGGCGGAGGTACGCGATGGCGATGTTCATGCCGGCACCTCCGCCGGCGGTTGCACGGGCCCCTTCTGCACCATCGTCGTGAACATCTCTTCGAGCGTCAGCTCGCGCTTCCCGCACGACCACACCTCGCCGCCCTCCTCGACGATGCGCCGCACAATCGCCGGGATCACCGCGGTGTCCTGCTGCGCCGTCAGTTCGATGCGATACTGGTCGTTCGCGCGCGGGCTCACCTTCAGCGTCTGTACCCCGGGCACGCGTCGTAGCCGCTCGATCGAGGCGTACGTCAGCCCGCCGGCGTCGACGTGCAGCACTTCGTCGGCGCCCAGCATCGCACGCAGCTCATGGATCTCTCCGACGACCTGCACCCGCCCGCCGTTGATGAACGCGACGCGGTCGCAGAGTGACTCCGCCTCGGCCATGATGTTCGTTGCGATGAGCACCGTGCGCCGCTCGTTCACGACGCGCTCCTTCACGAGGCGGCGCAGCTCGAGCGCGGCCATCGGATCGAGCGCGCGCGTCGGCTCGTCCATGATCAGGATCTCCGGATCGTTGAGCAGCCCCCGCGCGATCGAAGCGCGCTGCTTCATCCCCGACGAGTAGTGGTGCATGCGGACGTCCGCCGCATGTCCCAGCCCGACGAGTTCGAGTAGCTCCGACGAGCGCCTGCGCGCCTCGCGTACGTTCATCCCGTACAGGCATCCGTAGAAGATGAGGTTCTCGAGGGCCGAGATGCGCCAGTAGAATGTCCGCTCGTCCCCGTACACCACGCCGAGCCGGCGCCGCACGCCGATGCTGTCTCGCACGACGTCGACGCCTGCGACGTACGCGCTGCCCGCGGTCGGGATCGCGAGCGTCGACAACACCTTTACCAACGTCGTCTTGCCGGCCCCGTTCGGACCGAGGAGCCCGAAGATCTCGCCCCGTCCGACGCTGAGGCTGACGTCATCGAGCGCGATCTTCCCGGGTCCGCGTTTGAAGAACGACCTCCAGCCTTGCTGCTGCGGAAACTGCATCGTGACGCCGACTGTCTCGATCGCCGTTTGCTCGCCCCTCATAGCACCACCCGGCGCGCCTTGATCGATCCAGCGATGAGGCCGGCAAGCCAGATCGCCTGGCGCAGCGCGATGGACCCCACGGTCTTCGCCGAACGCGGCCAGTTCCGCGGCGGCCACGCGTCCACGCGCGAGCTGATCGTGCTCATCCACGGCACGGTCAGCACCAACCAGCGCGCCTGCCGCCGCCGCACCGCGACCACCGACGCCGCCACTGCCAGGTCGAAGTACATCGTCTGCCGCGAGGCGAACACGCCTCCGAGCAGCGACCGCTGCGCGTACTCCGGCACGCGCGCGGCAAGGCGCGGCACGTCGTGCGCCTGTCGCCACTGCCGGCGCATCCAGCCTGCGCTGCTCACGTCGTCCGGGAAGTACCGGAACTGGTAGACCTCTTCGCGATAGCGGGCCTGCCAGCCGAGGCGCCGCAGCCGCCATGCGAGTTCGGTGTCCCAGCCGAACGCCGGCGACCCGCCCGACGTCATCGTTTCGTCGAAGCTGCCCGCCGCGCGCGCCACCGCGGTCCGGTAGAACACGTTGCTCGCCGCGAACATCACCTCGGATGGCGGCGACTTCTCGTCCGGATCCGGCCGCGTCCCGGCGACCTCGAGGTACCGCGGCGCGCTTCCCGACGACGCGAACACCGGGCCGCTGATGGCCGCCGTATCGGCGCCGAGCCACGCGATGGCCGACTCGATCCAGTCGTCCGGCAGCACGCACGTGTCGTCCGTATGCGCCGTTATGTCACTTTCGATCTGCGCCATCGCCTCGTTTCGCAGACGCGGGCCTCCGTGCTCCGAGCGCAGGACGCGGATGCGGCACGCCGAGTCCTCAGCGATCGCAGCGACGATCTGCGCGGTACCGCGATCACCCGACGCGTCGAGCACGACGATGTCGTACTGGTCCGCGGGGTACGTCTGACGCGCCAGCGATTCGAGCGTCGTCCGCAGCCGCTCGCCCCCGCAGCGGCGCTCCACCAGCACGCTCACGCTCGGGATGTCGGCGCGCGTCTTCACCGGATATTCCCACCCGATCCGGCGGCCGCACTCGAGCACGACCACGTCGCGCGTCGAAGGCACCACACGCCGGATGCCCCGCTCCAGGCGGCGCATGCTGTACGCGAACACGCCGAGCAGCTCCATCTCCATGAAGATCTGCTCCGCCCTCACGTACTCGCACGTCTCGACGCTCAGCCCCGCCGCACGTGCCATCTCGAGCAACTCGTCGCGGCGATACAGCCGCCCTTCCGGCGACGACGGCCAGCCGAGCGACACGCCACCGTTCCCCGCCGGGACCGCCGCCCGCCCGGTCAGCGCCGCGAGCCGCCGGTCCAGCCGGCTCTGGTTCGCCGTCGCGAAGATCAGGCATCCACCACGGCTGAGCATCGCCGAGAGGGCGCGCATCAGGCCGACCGCCGCGTCCGGGTCGAGCGCTTCCAGCAGCAGCGGCACAACGATGACGTCGTAGGCCTGGCGCTCGGCCGTGCACCGCTCGGCGATGTTGCCGGGCAGCACGGTCGCCCGTACGTACGGCTTGGCCTCGTCGTTCAGGTACGTCGCAGGCAGCGCCCACACATCCAGCGCGATCTCGAGCCGCGCCAACGACTCGACGAGCAGCGTGCTGCCGCCGATCAGCAGCACACGGTCGCCCGCGCGCATACGGCGGGCGACGCGCGCCAGGATGTCCGCGACAAGCGGCGCCGTGAAGTTCTGGTGATGGTACGCACGTTCGGCGATCTGCATCTCGTCGAGCACGCCGTACACTACCCGGCGCGCATCGATGTCGCCGCCATCAGGTCGCGCGCCCGCGATCTCTGTCGTCATCGCGCCACCGCCGCTACCTCGCGCCGCGCGCCGCCGGACGCCATCGTCTCGAGCACGGATTCGAGCTTCGCCCCCACCCGCGACAGCGACCACGGCTCCGCCGCCGCGCGGCATGCATCCGAGGTCCCCGGCCGCCGCGCGAGGTCGATCGCCTCCACGACGGCATCCGCGAGCGACCGTGCCGCCCGCTCACTCGTGAGGTCGAAGTACGTCCGGAGCGGCACGCGCACGCCGATCTCCCGGCTGTTTACGATCTCTCCCGGGCCGCCGAACTCGCTGCAGACCACCGGTGTCCCGGAGGAGAGCGATTCCGTCACCACCATCCCGAACGCCTCTTCGACCGAAGGCAGCACCGTGACCGCCGCCCGCGCATAGGTCGTCGGCAACTCCTCGACCGTGCCCGGCCCGCGGATTTCGATCGCGTCGCGCGCGGATGCGCTTCGCACGAGGTCGAGCCGCTCGAGGGTGTATACATCGACGCCGAAGTCGAATCCGATCAACCCGAACGGACCCGCGAGCACCAGCCGCGCCTCCGGGCAGCGGCGATGGATCTCGTCCCACGCACGCAGAAGCAGCTGGCCGCCCTTGCGCGGATCGCCGAGGTCGCCGGTGAACAACACCTGCGGATGCGCGAGGTCCTTCTCGTCCCGCGGTACGAAGCGCGCCATGTCGACCGGCGGCGAGATCACATCCACCGGGATGCCGTATTCGGCCGTCGCCTCCTGCGCGCCGAGCGGCGTCAGCGCCGCGACGTGGTCCGCATTGTGCAGCAGCTGGGAGAACATCCAGCGATCGAGCCGCCCCGGCCAGTAATGGTTCTTCACGATCAGGTGGTACAGGTACGGGAGGTCGAACTGCCGCCTGAGCAGCGGCGCGGCCACCACCGACGAGTAACTCCACATGTGCGCGACGTCGTACTTCCCGCGCACCAGGTGCGGCACCGCCGTCAGCCCGAAGGCGTACAGGCGCGCGAGCGGCCCGTAGCGGTACGTCAGGGGGTGCGATAGCTGCCGGAGGTATACGACGCGCACGCGTCCGTCATACGCGATGCGCCCCGCGCCCGGCTTCGACGTGATGATGTCGACGGTGTGCCCCTGCTCGGCGAGATACGCCGAAAGGTCGTGGATACACCGCTCCGCGCCGCGCCGGATGTAGGGCCAGTACGTCGGATAGGGAAACGCGATCTTCATCCGCGCGTGCCGCGATCGTCGATGCCGGACGCGGCGCTCCTACCGGTACGCATGGAACACGACCTTCGGGATCGGGTCCTGGAAGTGCGCCTGCAGGACGAACCGCGACTTCTCCTCCATGCGTGAGAAGCGCGCGAGCTGCGCCCAGACGCGGTACGTCGTCGTGTTCGGCCGCCACCACACGTCGCTGCGGCCGGAGCCCGCGCGCGCGAACTGCGCGAGCGCGTTGCCGGTGAACGCCTCGAGTTCGGGGTGGTAGACGTCCGCGAACACCGCGAACCCCTTCGTGACCGTCCAGATCGCCTCCATCGCCCGCAGCGGGTCACGGAGGTGGATCAGCAGGTCGCTCGTGAACACCATGTCGAACATGCCGAGCCGCTCCGGGCTGGCGTCGTACACGCTGCAGATCTCGCGCCTGACGTTCGAGCCTTTGATCTCCTTCGCGATCTTGAACCCGACGCCCATCTCGTGGTTCACGCCCGACTTGTCGAACTCATCCAGCCAGTTCGTCGGGATGTCGATGTCGCGCATCGAGGCGACGTCGATCGCCGTCACTTCAGCCCCGCGGCGCTCGAACTCGAACGCCCAGAACCCATCGAACGTAGCGACGTCGAGCACCCGCATGCCCGTCATGTCCTCGGGCAGATGGTAGAACGGCAATTGCGCGCGGTGGTCGACGTAGCCCGGCGTCGCAACGCCGTGGCCAAGGTCGATCGTGTGGTACCACTGATACCCGGAGATCTTCTCGATGAGCGCCCGCGCCTCCGGCGTTGTTGGCTCCGTCAGCGGCGCGATCGGCTTCGCCGCCGGGCGCCCCGCCTTGTACACGCTGATGTCCTCGCCAGACGCGTGGCCGTTGCCGTTCCCATTGCCGTTGCCGTTGTGGCCGTTGCCGTTGCGCGCTCCCGAGAGCCGCGACAGCGCCGGCCGCACGACGTACCGGTACGGCAGGCTGTTCCGCAGACGCTCCGCAGGGCCCGCATCCATCGCGAGCCCGACTTCGAGCGAACCGAGCCGTACCTTTCGCTCACGCTTCAGCGGCTCCGTCGGCCACGTGCTGGTCTGTTTCGGCATGTCGTCCTTCCTCCTGGCCTTCAGCCCTCGCGTGCCGCTGCCGGCACGTGGCCCTTGAGCACCACCTTGTGAAACCGGCCGGCCCGATTCTCGACCTCGAACCGCGCCACTTCTTCGACCGGGTCGAAGCCCGCGATCTCCATCATCCGGCGCATCGACTTGATGCTGTGACGCCACCAGATGCCCATCAGCGTCGTGCCCGTGAACTCGCTCACCGGACGGCCGAGCTGCTCGAGCTCGGGGTCGTATGGCTCGGCGATGATCGCGCACTCCCGCGCCACCGAGAACATGTTCTCGATCACCGTCTGCGGGTCACGGAGCCGCAGCAGCAACTGGCTGATCATCACCAGGTCGAACATCCCCAGACGCTCCGGGGACACGTCGTACACGTTCACGGCCTCGCGTTGCGCCTTCGAGCCCAGCAGCTGCTTCGCAGTCTGGAACCCCTGCCCGGGGTACTCGATCCCGATGTTCGCGAGCTGGTCGTTCCAGACCTGCCGGTGCTTGTCGTGCGCCTCGCCGCGCTCGCGCATCGCCTTGAGCCGCGCCAGCCGCGGGATGTCGTGCTCGATCGGCGAGTCCACGTCGATGCCGATGATCTCGCTGGCGCCCCGCCGCTCCATCTCGAAGGCCCAGAACCCGTCGTACGTCCCGATGTCGAGGCAGCGCTTGCCGGTCAGGTCGTCAGGAATGCCGAATAGCGGCACCGAACTTCGGTTGTCGATGAACCCCGGCGTCGCTATCCCGTGCCCGAGGTCGATCGTGTGGTACCAGCCGATCCCGGCGATGCGCTCGGCGATCGCCTGCGCTTCCGGGTCTGCTGTGCTCACCGGGCTCGCGGCACCGCCGGCGGCGCTCTCCCGCACCAGCACCGGCGCCCCGCCGCCATCTTGCCGCGCCGGCCGCAGCATCCGGTACAGCCTGCTGCGCTGGATGCGCTCAGCCCGCGTCGCATCGGCCGACACTTCGACCCGAATGCCCGCGAAGTTGAAGTCCTTCTTCCTCGTGACAGCCAACGGCGAACTCTCCCGGGCGGTCTTCTGCCTGACCCGCGCTGCAACGAGCGGATCCTGAATGGTGGAGCGGTCGCATCATATGGACGGCCGGTTATGTCACAGTTAACCCGCACCCTTCGCCGGCGCGGTCACGCGAGCCGGCCGCGGCGCGAGCGACGCGATGGAATGTCGTCTGAAGATGCGCGCGAAGGGGAGACGCGCCGGCGCGCGAGGGAGGTTATCGAGCGGTTAAACGCCGGTGGATGCGACGCAGCGCGCGAGCCAGCGCCGGCGCCCTCCGAGCGGGCGTCGGCGCGAGGTCCGCCGCGCGGAGCTCAAGCAGCGCGCCGATCAGGCGCCCGCCGGTCACCGATCCGACACCGTCGTCCAGGCGGTCGTCCACCTCGAGCAGCGAGCTGAGCACGACGACCTGCGCGAACTGGTTGGCCACCGCGAGCCGGTAGTCCTCCCGGCACTGATCGAGGCTGTATCCGCGCACCCCGTGCTCGACGAGCAAGCCATGGTAATACGGCAGCAGCTCCACTTCCGCCGCGCGACGGTCCGGCGGCGTCAGGCTGCTTACGAAGAAGTTGGCCACATCGATCGCGCCGCGTCCCTGCACCGCCGTTTGCCAGTCGATGAGCGCCCGGACATCCCCGCCGGCGCCGAACAGCACGTTGTTCGCCCGCAGATCGCCGTGGACGAGCGTGCGCGGCGGCGCGGACAGCCGGTCCAGTACCGTCCGGTCGGTTGCGAGCCAGCGCCCAAGCCGCGCAATCTCTGCCCCCATGTGCGCCCCGAACTTCCGCTCGAAGGTGGCCCACGCGCCGCCGCCGTGCGCCTGCATCAGCGACATCACGATGTCGTCATTCGGCGCCGGCAGCCACGATTCGGCATCGAGCGCCGGCGACTCCCACCAGACGGCGTGCAGGCGCGCGATCTCCGCCAGCACC
Source organism: Dehalococcoidia bacterium (assembly GCA_036278595.1). Classification (GTDB taxonomy): domain Bacteria; phylum Chloroflexota; class Dehalococcoidia; order DSTF01; family JACRBR01; genus JADMII01. The sequence continues at coordinate 7,156 of DASUKS010000019.1, read as the reverse complement.
GCCGTCGCCTCGGCAGGCGAGCATCCCCGCAGGAGGTCACCTGGGCGGGCATCCGTCGCATCTTCGAGCAGCAGGGCGAAGTCAGGCGGCCCTGAATCGGCCAGCCACGCGCGCGGGACCCGCACCGGCACGTTCTGGGCGATCTCGCGATAGAAGCGCTCCTCGCGCTGATAGATTCGCAGGCGGTCACCGAGCGCCCTCGTCGATGCATGGCTTGAAGGCAACTTCATTACGACAGTGGACGGAGCGCCGGGTTCGGGACGGTCGTAAGACACGGTCAGACGGGCGATACGCCCCGCCATCCCGCGGCCCAGAGGTTCGGCCTGCACCGATACGACCGACGCGCGCTCGATGCCACCCGCGCGCCGCAGGACGCCCGTCAGCCACTCCGGCGTGACGGCCTCCGGCGCCGATGGCGCGACGACCGTCGTATCCGTCGTCACGGCCCGAGCTTCGCCAGCACCTGGTCGACGAGCGTCCGCACCTGCTGCTGGGCGGCGCAGTCCGTGATCCAGTCATCGCCGTCGGGCGCCGTCCCGCAACCATCGATGTGCGCCCGTACGGAAGTCAGCGCCGCCGTTGCGGCCGCCGCGTCGCCGGTCGAGGTCGCGGTGCCCGCCGTCGCGAGCGCCGCCAGCGTGCTTTGCTTCCCGGTCGCCGTGAACGACGTGAGCGGGAGCGCGTTCACTACACCGGAGATCCACGACGGGTCGGCGATGAGCCAGCGCGCCAGCGCGAAGTCGTCGCTCTGTGCGGCCGGGTGATACACGTCGCCCGCGGTCAGCACCTTCCCGTCCGGCGTGAGCACCGCGGCGTGCAACCCGTCCGGGCCGCCGAACCAGTCGAGCACGACGTGCCCGCCGTCACCGAACGTCGTGTCGAGGCTGCCATCCCCGTTGTAGCGGAACAGCGCCATATTGAAGCTCTGCCCCGGCTCGACGCTATGACCGACGCCGAGAATCTTCCCGTCGGGCTGCTGCGTGAGCCAGAGGATCTGGTCGTAGTCGCCGGCAACGTCCGTCACGACGATGCCCGGCTGTCCGAAGGTAGCGAACGTCGTATCCAGGCTGCCATTGCTGTTCAACCGCATCAGTGCGGCGTCGTTGCTGTTGGTCGCCGGGTTGAACGCGTACCCAGAGACGAGGATCTTGCCGTCGGACAGCAGCAGGTCGCCCCAGCCGACGTCGTCGCCTCCGAAGAAGTCCTTCTGGACGAGGCCGCCCCAGCCGAACCCGATGTCGGGGCTGCCGTTCGTGTTGTAGCGCACGACGCCGAAGTCGTAACTGTTCGTGCGCCCGCTCCACGCCACGCCGCTGCCGACGATCTTGCCGTCTGGCTGGATGAACATCTTACTGATCGCGTCGGTCTTGCCCGCGAAGTCGGTCATCACCCGGCCACCCCACCCGAACGTCGGGTCGAGGGCGCCATTCGGGAGATAGCGCGTCACCGCGAAGTCCGATCCCGTCTTGGGGCTCGTCGCGAATCCCGCCGCGACGATCTTCCCGTCGGGCTGGAGCCGTACGGCCAGCGCGTTGTCGTCGAGGCCCTGGAAGTCGGTCATCACGACGCCGTTCCACCCGAACGTCGTGTCCCGCTGCCCGTTCGGCAGCAGCCGCGCCACAGCGAAGTCGGTGTTCCCGTTCGGATGGTCTCCGCGACCGGCGACAACCAGCTTTCCATCCGGCTGCAACGCGACCGACAGCCCCTCGTCGTACGCCCCATCGATGTCGATGAGCGAGATGCCGTGGTAGCCGAACGCCGGGTCGAGCGTGCCATCCGGGTTGTACCGGATGACGGCGAAGTCGAAATTCCCCGTCGTCCGGTTTAGCGCCTTGCCCGCGGTGACGAACTTGCCGTCCGGCTGCTGGATCAGCCAGAACGGCTCATCCTCGTACGGCCCCGGGCCGCCGACGTCGACCGTCAGCTTTCCGCCCGTCGCCCACGTCGGATCGAGTTGGACGAGATTGATCGGCGTGCCGGCGCGTGCCACTCCGACGGAGAACAGCACCACAGCGATGCAGACGGCGACTGCGCAACGGACGAGACGCATCTCGCTCACGCCTTTCTTCCCGATCCGCGCGAGCCGATTTCGCTCGCAGCCCGGTCATTCACCGTGCAGCGTATGCGCACGCAGTTAATGTCAAGTTAAAGCGTTGGAGCCCGCACAGACCGCTACGGCCGCGCGCGCATCACGACCTTCCGCACCGGGAAGGGGTGATGATAGACAAGCGGCAGCCGCGTCACTTCCTCGATCCGACGAAACCCGGCGACTTCGAGCATCGTCCGCAGCGTCAGCGTCGAAGGGATGGACCAGATGTACTGATAGAACCCGAAGTATTGCGTGACCGCCGTGTTGCCCCATCGCTCCAGCTCCGGATTGAACGGCTCGGCGATGAGCAGACAGCCGTCCGGTTTCACGAGCGGGAAGATGCGCTCGAGCGCTCGCTGGGGGTCGCGCAGGTGGAGCATCAGGTCGCTTACGAATACAACGTCGAACGTCCCGAGCGCCGCCGCGTCCAATTCGTACACGCTCGACTCGAATCGCTCGACGCTGGATGTCAGCAGCTCATGCGCAAGACTGAACGCCGCGCCAGTGCGTTCGTCTTCCTCCGGCGTGAGCCGCTCGAGCGTCCGCAGCGGGATGTCCGCGCGTGACCATGACGGGATGTCGACGGCCGTCACGGAGGCGCCGCGCCGCTCCATTTCGAACGCCCAGAATCCGTCGAACGTCGCGACGTCGAGCGCACGCAGGCCCCGCATGTCGTGCGGCAGCCCGTATCGATCCTTCGTCTCACGATGGTCGACGTACCCTGGCGTCGCCACGCCGTAGGGCATCTCCAGCACGTGGTACCACGCGACTTCGTTCACCCGTTCGGCGATCGCCCGAGCGGCCGGGTCCGCGAACGACGAGAGATCGAGGCGCGCACCGCGCTCCGGCGCCGCCGCCGGCGCTGCGGACGGCACCGTGCGCCCGAACAACCGACGGCGACCGGCGCGCGCCAGACGTGCGGGCAACGACGCGCGAAGGCGTTCGGGCTCGATGCGAAGCCCCAGCTCCAGCCCGGCGATGTTCACCCGCTTGTACACGACCTGCGCGTTCACTTACGCACCGCCTCCTGCCACGACGCCGAGCTGCCGCCCGCCGGTACCGAGGTCCACGCCCGGCGCATAACGGGGCACGTACTCGCTCCAGATCGGCGTGAGCTCCTGCTGATCCTTGAGCGTGTCCATCGACCGCCAGAATCCCTGGTGCCGGTAGATGTACAACTCGCGATCCGTCGCCATCGCCGGCAGCACGTCCCGCTCGAGGTTCGTGCCCTGCCAGTTCTCGAACATCCGCGCGTCGAACACGAAGAAGCCGGCGTTGATCTGCCGGTCCGGGAGCACCGGCTTCTCCTCGAAGTGCGAGACACACCCGGCGTCGTCGGCGTACACGAGCCCGTATTGCGAACGAAGCGGCACCGCGGTCATCGTCGCGCCGCCCGCGTGCGCCCGATGGAACTCCACGAGCGCATCGAGGTCGATATCGCCCAGTCCATCGCAGTAGGTGGCATGGAAGGTGTTCGTCACATACTCGCGGCAACCGAGGATGCGCCCGCCCGTGTCCGTCGAGCCGCCGGTATCGACGCACCGCACGCTCCAACCGAGCTGCGGCGCCCTCGCCGAGAAGTATTCGGCGATCGGCTCCTTCAGGTACCCGACGGACAGCACGAAGTCCCGATACCCGGCGGCCGCGTAGATGTGCATCACCTGCTCGACGATCGGTGCGCCGGCGACTTCCATCAGCGCCTTCGGCATGCGCTGTGTGTACGGGTAGGCGCGCGTCCCCAGTCCGCCGCAGAGGATCACGACCGTCATGTCACGCTCGCGCATGCACGGCTCCATTCGTCTCCGCGATCGCGAGGTCCGCCGGCACGCGCTCCGGGCGGAGCACGTCCCGGTACCATCGCACGCTGCGCTCGATCCCCTCGTCGAGCGCGACAGCGGGACGCCAGCCGAGCACGCGCTCGGCCTTCTCTGACGAGAGCCACTGGTGCGCGATCTCGCCGCGATTTTGGCCGAGCACCTGCGGCTCCATCCGTGCGTCCGCGTGCGAGAGGATCTCGCGCACGATCTCGAGCACCGAGTAGCCCCTGCCCCAGCCGAAGTTGAAGGCCTCGCCGCGCACGTCCGGCCGCGTGACGTTCGCCGCGAGGGTCATGTAGGCGCTGACCGCGTCGCTCACGTACATGTAATCACGCTCAAGCGTCCCGTCGCTCCGGATCACCGGTGCTTCGCCGTCGAGCATCGAACGGATCGTGCCGGGCACGATCCGTGACCAGTTGAGGTCCCCGGGCCCGTAGATGTTCGCGCAGCGTACGATCGCGAGCGGGAGATCGTGTGTCACCGCGTAGCTACGCGCGAGCGTCTCGGCGCACAGCTTCGATGCGTCATACGGGTACACCGCCGCGAGCGGCGCGTCCTCGGTGTACGGAAGAACCGGCTGGTCGCCGTAGACCTTGTCCGTGGACGCGAAAACGATCGACTCCAGGAACGAGCTGTGCCTCGCCGCCTCCAGCACGGTCCACGTGCCGCGGATATTCGACTCGAACGTCGAGAGCGGCGATCGATTCGCGACGCCCACGATCGCCTGCGCCGCCAGGTGGAAGCACGATTGCACCTCGTACTCGTTGAAGGCGCGCTCAACGGCGTGATAGTCCGTGATCGAGCCGTGAATAATCTCGACGCGGCCGGTGAGCCCGAACATCTCGAGCCGCCGGTCGCCACGCGTGTCCCGAAGGATGCCGACGACCGTCGCACCCGCATCAGCGAGCGCGGCCGCGAGTTGGCTCCCGACGAAGCCGCCGATGCCGGTGACCAGCACGCGCCGGCCCTGCCAGTTCGGCTCTCGTTGATTCGCGGACATCAGAATGCTCCTCTCCCCTGGGCGACTGTCGGGATCGTCCTGGCGAGGATCCGCACGTCCAGCCAGAGCGACCACTCCTGCGCGTACTGAATGTCGAGCGCCAGCATCTCCTGAAACGTGAGCAGACTGCGGCCACTCACCTGCCAGAGCCCCGTCATCCCCGGGACCGCGAGGACGCGGTGCGCGTGGGCGGCGCTGATCGGGGTACCCGCCTCCTCGGCGAGGGCGGGACGCGGCCCGACGAGGCTCATCTCGCCCTTCAGCACGTTGAACAGCTGCGGCAGCTCATCCAGGCTGAACCGCCGAAGCGCCTCGCCGGCGCGCGTGCGCCGCGGGTCATGGCGCATCTTGAACAGCGGCGCCTCTGCCTCGTTCTGCGCCAGCAGCGCAGCCTTCGCCGCATCCGCGCCGACGCGCATCGAGCGGAACTTGTACATCCGGAACGGCCGGCCGCCGTAGCCGATCCGGTCCTGGATGTGAAAGACCGGCCCGCGCGAATCGAGCTTGATCGCGAGCACGATCATGGCCATCGGCACAGCGGCCAGCGCCAGCAGCACCGCCGCGGCGCTGAAGTCGAACAGCCGCTTGCATACCATCTGGAAGTGCTTCGCCTGCTGCCCCCATGCGATCGGACCAGGCAGCGCCCACGCGACGGCCTCGACCGGCACCGCCGGCGCGTCGCGCGCGATAACCGGGGCGCCCAGCGGTGTCCTCACGCCTTGTTCCATACGCTCGCGTTTCCGGCGCTGAAGCTATCCCGGCGGGGTTAAAGCGCAGTTAATCGGAGCTCGCGCCTGCAGCGTGCGTCTCTGCTCCGTCGACCATCTTCCGGACGAAGTCCAGCGCTTGCCCCATCTCGTGAAACCGAAGGGACGAGTTCGATTGCACGTGATGGATCTCGCCGTGCTCCGGGTGCGACTCGTGCATCCAGAGCCGCAGCACAAACGTTTCGTAGCGGCCGCTGCCGTCTTCCCCTGCGTGCGCTCGTTGCAAACTGCGTCTCCCGAACAGCCCGCTCATCCATGCGAAGCCTTCAGCGTCAGCGCGCTGTTTCGTGAGACGATAGTTGGAGCCGGTTAGCGAAGAGTTAATCGCCGTCAGTTCACAGCGAAGAGTGACTCGAAGAGATCCACGGTATCGTGAGATGGCGCGGTGCCGATCTCGCGCTGCAGCATCGTGCGGCACACGGCGTACCAGGCGCCGGCGCGCGCGTTCTGGTTCAGCGCGCCATGCGCCTCCATCAGCATCCGGTACGCGTCCTCGCGGCACGGATCTGCGTCGACGATCTTGTGGCAGTATCTGATCACAGCCGCGTGGTCACGCTGGGCGCGGGCGAGCAGCGCCAGTCGCCCAAGGACGTCGAGGTAGACGTCGCGGAGCTGTTCGCGGCGGATGATCGTCCAGTCCTCGTAGATATCCTCCTCGAGGAAGTCGCCGGCATACAGCGACTCTACGCCTTCGTATTCCAGACGAGCGTGCGCCAGATCGCCCGTGGCCTCGAAGCGCTTCGCCTGCCGGGCACGCTGCTCAAGGCACTCGACGTCGATCCAGACGTCGGCATCCGGATTCAGCCGATACGTTCCCTGCTCGAAGAGGATCCACGCACCCGGCGCGCCGGCCTGCTTGTCAGGCTCCAGTAGCCGCCGCAGGTTATGCGCCGCGACTTTGAGCGAAGTAGCACCGGCGGACGGTTCGGCCTCGGGCCAGAGCATCTCGATCAGCGCGTCGCGCGGGATCGGGCGCCGCCGGTGCGCCGCGAGGATCTTGAGCAGTGGCCGCCCCTTCGCGCCCAGCGAGCGGTTCAGCGTTTCCCCGCCGAGTTCCGCGCGAAAGCTGGAAAGCATATAGATCGAGAGCGACCGGGGACCAGGCGATCCTGACTCGCTCGCCCACCGCGGCCCCGAGGCCGTTCGCGCGACCCTCATGTTGGAATCTATCAACACACCTCCGTGCGTCACGATGTGAAGCAATGGCCTGTCGCCTCACGGGATGCATCTCGCAGCACGATGCGCGCACATGGAAGGCGGCGCGTGCCGATGCGACCAGGTCGGAAGTCGAGTTCGCCTAAGAGGGAGATTCCTCTTCGCGCCGCATTCGCGAGGACGGGGGAGGAAGTGCGACGACGTGATCGCGATTATAGAGATCCGCCATGTTCCGTCAAGCAGATTCCCCGTGATCGACCGAGAACAACGTCAAGGCTGTCCAAGAATTCCGATCACGTCGCACCAACCGGCGACAACGCCAACGTTA
>DASUKS010000018.1:0-8356 GCA_036278595.1 Dehalococcoidia bacterium | reverse complement strand
GAGCGACTCGAAGTCGCCGATCGCCTGGGCGCGCTTGAGCTGCCCGAAGCTGAACGGCTTGCCGGGGATCGCGATGTCCGCGGCGTCGGCGCAGGTGACCTGCAGGAAGACGCCGCGCGGCGGGCCGCCCTTGTGCAGCTGGCCGGTTGAGTGCAGGAAGCGCGGGCCATAGCCGAGCGTCGTCGCGACCCGCCACGAGTCGCGCACGTCGGCTCGGATCGCGTCGAACGCCGCCTGGGCCGCGGCGGTCGGCTGGACGTACGCGGTGATCGCGAAGTAGTCGCCCGGCATCAGGCGCGCGAGCAGCAGCCGCAGAGCGCCATCGATGTCGGTGTCCGGTTGGCCGCTCGCGGTGCGCAGCGCGACCGGCGCTATCGTGTCGATGCCGGCAACGTCGAGCTTCGCGCTCTGCTCGAACTCGGCCAGCACGCGGTTCGTGTTGTCCTTCGACTCCTGCACGTTCGGCTCGTCGAAGGGGTCGATCTCGAGCACCTGTCCCGCGACGGCAATCGCGAATTCCCATCTGAAGAACTCACGGCCGAGGTCGTACGGATCGTCGAGGTCGATCGTGACCACCGGCTGGCCCTCGGCACAGAGCGCGCCGGCGACCGCGTCCAGCTCCTCGTTCTCGCCGGCCTCCAGGCGAATCTGGACGATCACGCGGTCGTCGCCGTAGTGTCGCGGTGTGCCCAGCGGCTCGCCGGCGACCGGCACGATGCCGGTGCCGCGCTTGCCGGTGCTCTCGGCGATGAGCTGCTCGACCCAGAGCCCGAACGAGGCGATCGGCGCCGTGACGAGGAACGTGCACTTGTCGCGCCCGCCGCGCGCGAGCTCGCCAAGCGTCGCGCCCAGCGTGAGCGCGGAGCTTGAGCCGCCGCGGGTCACGCCTGCCTCGTCGATCGCGCCGTCCAGCAGGCGCGCGACGTCCACGCCGGTCGCGGCCGCCGGCGCGAGGCCGAAGTACGAGAGCGCGGAGTAGCGCCCGCCGATGTCACCGGGATTCGTGAACACACGCCGAAAGCCGTGCTCAGCGGCGAGCTTCTGGAGCGGCGTGCCCTCGTCCGTTATGGCGACGAAGTTCTGGCCCGCGTGCTCGCCGTGCACCGCGCTCACCTGCTCGAAGAAGTATGCGAACAGCGAGTGCACCTCGAGCGTGGTGCCGGACTTCGACGAGGCGAAGAACAGCGTGCGCGCCGGGTTGATGTTGCGGACGGTGTCGAGGATCGTGGCGGGATCGGTCGTATCGAGCACGTGCAAGCGCGGCCAGCCCGCACGGTGCGGGATGCTCTGACGCAGCACCTCGGGGGCCAGCGAGCTGCCGCCCATCCCGAGCAGCACGCAGGCGTCGAAGTTGGCGCGCACGTCCTCGCCGAACGCGCGCAGGTCGTCGATGCGCTGGCGCATGAGCTGCGGGACGCCGAGCCAGCCGAGGCGGTTGGCGACGACCCTTTGCTGCGCGGAGTCGCCGCCCCAGAACGCGACATCGCGCGCCCAGATGCGCTGCGGCGCGCCGGCCCGGCCAAGATCGGCCAGCCGGCGTTCAACCGCTTCGCTGTGCGAGCCGAGGTCAAACTTCACCGCGCGCCGGCCTTCTCCCTGATCTTCGCGGCCTTCGCCGCGGTCGTCTCCGTGATGATGTCGAACGACTTCGAGAACGCGTCCACCCCATCATGTTGGAGCTCGTCCGTGATCTCCTTGAGGGAGATCCCAACATCCTCGAGGTCGCTCAGTACGCGCACCGCCCCGTCGTAGTCCTCATCGATCGTCTTGCGCGCGACGCCATGGTCCTTGAACGCCTCGATCGTCGCCGGCGGCAGCGTGTTCACCGTGTCCGGGCCAATGAGGTCCTGCACGTACATGATGTCGTTGTACTTCGGGTTCTTCGTGCTGGTGCTCGCCCACAACGGCCGCTGGAGCTTCGCGCCGGCGCCTTCGAGCTTCTTGAAGCGCTCGCTCGAGAAGATCTCCCGGAAGCGGTGGTAGGCGACCTTCGCGTTGGCGATCGCGACCTTGCCGAGCAGACTCTCCAGCTTCGCGCGCTCGGCGTCGCTCTTCGCCGCGGCGAGCTTCGCCTCAATGCGCTTGTCGGCGTTCGTATCGACGCGGCTGACGAAGAAGCTCGCGACGGAGTTCGAGTCCTTGACGTCCTGCCCCGCCGCAACGCGCCGCTCCAGGCCCTTCAGGTAGGCGTCCATGACCTGCTCGTAGAACTCGATTGCGAAGAGCAACGTGATGTTGATGTTCACGCCGGACGCGATGCACTCCTCGATCGCGGGTACGCCCTCGGTCGTGGCCGGGATCTTGACCATGAGGTTCGGGCGATCGATCTCGCGCCACCAGCGCTTAGCTTCATCGATCGTGGCCTGCGTCTCGAACGCCTTCTCGGGCGAGACCTCGATGCTCACGAATCCGTCGGAGCGATCTTCGTCGAAGACCGGGCGCAGGATGTCGCACGCGTGGCGGATGTCGGTGATTGCGAGTTGCTCGAAGAGGTTCCGCGGCTCGGTGCCCTTTTTCACGAGCTCGGTGATCTGCTCGTCGTAGTCGTCGCCGGCGCCGATCGCCTTCTCGAAGATCGTCGGATTGGCGGTGACGCCGCGGATGCCGTCCTGCTCGACGTAGCGCGTCAGCCCGCCGTCCTCGAGCATGTTACGGCGAATGTAGTCGAGCCACGGCGACTGGCGCTCTTTCTGGTACAGCTCTACGACTGCGTTAGCCATCGACCTTCTCCTTGACTTTCATGTAGCGCGCTTCGATGGCGCGCACCTTGCTCAGCCTGCGCACATGCCGCTCCTCGCCGGAGAACTTCGCCCGAACGAAGGCATCGACCAGCTCGATCGCGAGCGCCGGTCCGATCACCCGCGCGCCGAGCGTGAGCACGTTCATGTCGTCGTGCTCGACGCCCTGGTGCGCCGAGTACGTGTCGTGGCACACGGCTGCCCGCACGCCCTCGACCTTGTTCGCGGCGACCGAGGCGCCCACGCCGCTGCCGCAGATGAGCACCGCGCGCTCGGCGCGGCCGCTGCGCACGGCCTCACCAGCCGCCTCGGCGTAGTCTGGGTAGTCGACCGGCTCGGTGCTGTCGGTGCCGAGATCCACGACGTCGTGGCCCAGGCTCCGCAGCTCTTCGATGATCGGCGCCTTCAGCGGGAATCCCGCGTGGTCGGTCGCAACTGCTACGCGCATCAGCCCGCCACCTTGCTGAACCCGCGCGCGACTTCGAGCGTGCGCTCGACCACGTGCTCTGCGGTGATGCCGAGCTCCTTGAGCACCGTGGCGCCGGGCGCCGACGCACCGAAGCGTCCGTCGATGCCGATCATCGCGCCGGCGTCCCCAACCCAGCGCTGCCACCCGAGCGTGATGCCGGCTTCGACCGAAACGCGGGCCTTTACCGACGGCGGCAGCACTTCGTCCTGGTACGCCTGGTCTTGCGCTTCGAACATCTCCCACGACGGCATGCTAACGACGCGGGTGCGTACGCCGCGGTCGGCGAGCTGCTGCTGCGCCTCGACGGCAACGCTCACCTCCGAGCCAGTCGCGATGACGATCGCGTCGGGTGGCCCGCTGCCAGGCGCCTCGCTGAGCACGTAGGCGCCGCGCAGCACGCCGCGCGCACCGCCGTTCGCCGTGCCCTGCAGTTGCGGCAGACCCTGCCGTGACAGCGCGAACAGCGTCGGCGTCTTGCGCTCGATCGCTGCCTTCCACCCCATCGATGTCTCGTTGCCGTCGGCGGGGCGGATCACCGTGAGCTCCGGGATCGCCCGAAGCGCCATCAAGTGCTCGATCGGCTGATGCGTGGGGCCGTCTTCGCCGAGCCCGACGCTGTCGTGCGTGAACACGAAGACGACCTTGTACTCGCTGAGCGCCGCCAGGCGGATCGCCGGGCGGCAGTAGTCCGAGAACGTGAGGAACGTCGCGCAGAACGGCAGGAGCCCGCCGTGCGCGGCCATGCCGTTGCTTGCGGCCGCCATCGCATGCTCGCGGACGCCGAAGTAGATGTTGCGCCCGCCGGGGCTTTCCGCTGACATGTTGCCGGCGTCGTGCAGTTCCGTGTTGTTCGATTCGCCGAGGTCCGCCGAGCCACCGAGCAGCAGCGGCAGCCGTTTCGCGAGGCCGTTGAGCGCGTTGCCGGACGCGGCGCGCGTCGCGAGCGGCTTGTCGTCCGGCGTGTACGACGGGAGGTCGGCATCCCAGTCCGCCGGGAGCTCGCCGGCGATCGCGCGGCGGAACGTCGAGGCCTCATCCGGGTGCGCCTTCGCGTACGCGTCCATGCGGCCGTCCCACTCGCGCTGGCGCTCGCGGCCGCGGGCGACCGCCTCGCGGAAGTGCCCGAGCGCGTCTTCCGGGACGTAGAACTGCTTGTCCTCGGGCCACCCGTAGTTGCGCTTGGCCAGCTTCACCTCTTCCTCGCCGAGCGGCGAGCCGTGCGCTTTGTTGGTGTCCTGTTTGTGCGGGCTGCCGTAGCCGATGTGCGTGTGCGCGACGATCAGTGACGGCCGCTCCGTATCGAGCTGCGCCATGCGGATCGCCGAGTCGACTGCGTTCGCGTCCATGCCATCGATGCGCTGCACCTGCCAACCGTATGCCTCGAAGCGCGTGCCGACGTCCTCCGTAAACGAAACCGACGTCGGTCCGTCGAGCGACACCTGGTTGGCGTCGTAGATGCAGATGAGCTTGCCGAGCTGCTGGTGCCCGGCGAGCGACGCTGCCTCGTGCGAAATGCCTTCCATCATGTCACCGTCACTGGCGAGTACGTATGTGTGATGGTCGACGATCTCGTGTCCCGGCCGATTGAACGTCGCCGCAAGGAAGCGCTCCGCCATCGCCAGGCCGACGCTGTTGGCAAACCCCTGCCCCAGCGGCCCGGTCGTCACTTCGATGCCCGGCAGCAGGCCGCGCTCGGGATGGCCGGGCGTCGGGCTCTCCCACTGCCGGAAGTTCTTGATGTCATCCATCGTAATGGGGTAGCCGGTGAGGTAGAGCATGCTGTACAGCAGCATCGATGCGTGCCCGGCCGAAAGCACGAAGCGATCGAGGTCGGGCCAGGCCGGGTCTTCGGGGTTGTGCTTCAGGAACCGGTCCCAGAGCACGTAGGTCAGCGTCGCCGCGCCCATCGGCATGCCGGGATGGCCGGAGTTCGCCTTCTGCACCGCGTCGATCGACAGCGTACGGATGGTGTTGATGCACAGTTCATCGAGGGGTGAGTCGGTCATTCGGCGCCCTTTCGGCACATGGAGCGTGACGCGGACCGCCGCGGGAGGAGACAGCGGGGAGATGCCGGAGCGTCAGGGCCGGAGATGCGGACTCGCACGGCGGGGACGACAGGCATCATGCCTCTTCCGATTGCGAGGGATCCTGCTCGCAGTATAACGCGATGAGTCGGAAATGCCGTTTAACGATTATGTCTTCTGCGCCACGAGACGACGCGAATGCATTGCGCGCGGCTAACCGAGTCGCGATGTGACGACGCTCTGCACGACTTCGAGGACGATGATCGCGATCAACGGCGACAGGTCGATGCCGAGCCGCGGCATGAACCGCCGGATCGGCTCGAGGATCGGCTCGGTGATGGCGTCGAGCGCCTGGATGAACGGGCTGCGCGGATCGATGCTGAACCAGCTCAGGATGGCGCGGATGAAGATGGCGATGATCAGCAGCGTGAAGATGACGCTGATCGCGTACGCAACCGGGTTTGAACCCGAGTACGAGTTGAAGAAATTCATGCACCTAGCTCGCGGGACCGCTCGTACGCCGCCTGCACCGCTTCCATGATAGCTCCCCTGATACCGGCATTTTCCAATGCAATGATGCCGGCGGCGGTCGTGCCCGCGGGCGACGTCACCTCATTCCGCAAGACGGCAGGGTGCTTGCGCGTCTCCTGCGCGTACTTCGTCGATCCGAGAAACGTCTGCAGCGCGAGCTTCTCCGCGACGTCGCGCTTGAAGCCGACCTGCACGCCGGCATCGATGAACGCCTCGATCAGCAGGAAGACAAACCCCGGCCCGGAGCCGGAGAGCGCCGTCGCCATGTCCAGGTAGCGCTCGTCGTCGACGTGCACCTCCGCGCCCATCGCGCCGAGGATCGCCGCAACGGTCGCGCGCGCCGGCCCGTCGACCTCCGGCGTGGCAGTCCAGACGCTCATCCCTTCGCCGACCGCCGCGGGGGTATTGGGCATCACGCGCACAATCGCGGCGTGACTCAGCGTATGGGCGATCTTCGCGATCGGCACGCCCGCCATGATCGAGATGATCGTCTGCTCGCGGCGAAAGCGTCCTTCGATGCGGTGCGCGGCCTGCATGAACTCCTGCGGCTTGACCGCGAAGACCACCAGCTCGCTCTGGTCCACGACTTCGACGAGGTCGAGCGTCGTGCGCACGCCGAAGCGGCCGTTTGCGGCGAAGCAGCGCTCGTCGTTGACCTCGGCGACGAATACGTCCTCGGGCGCGAAGACGCCGTGCGAGAGGGTCGCGCTGAGCATCGCCTCGCCCATGAACCCGCAACCGATCAGCCCGAGCTTCATACGCCTACCTTCCCTGGCGCTCGCCGAAGAGCGCCCGGCCGACGCGCACCATCGTGGCGCCCTCCTCGATCGCGACCTCGAAATCGCCCGTCATGCCCATCGAGAGCTCCCCGACGCCCAATTCGTCGCGGAGCTCGCGCAGGCGCCGGAAGACCGGCCGGGCCTGCTCCGGATTCTCGACCCGTGGCGCCACCGTCATGAGCCCGGCGACCTCGAGGTTCGCGAGTTGCCGGACCTCGCGTAAGAACGCTGGCAGATCGGCCGCCACGACGCCTTCCTTTGATGCCTCGCGTGCCACGTTCACTTCAAGGAGCACCTTGAGCTTCCGCGCTGCCCGGCGGCTGAGCGCTTCCGCGAGCCGTATCGAATCGACGGAGTGGAGTATATCAAAGGCATCTATAGCGGCGGCCGTCTTGTTCGTCTGCAAATGGCCGATGAGGTGCCATGTCGCTTCGACGCCGGCGGCTCGCGCCGCGGCGATCTTCGGCAGCGCCTCCTGCACGCGGCTCTCGCCGAAATCGCGCACGCCGGCGGCGTATGCCGCTTCAACCATGGCGACCGGATGCGTCTTCGTGACGGCGATCAGGCGCACCGAGCCGGGCTCGCGCCGGCCACGCGCGCATGCTCGCTCGATGCGCTCGCGGACGCGCGCCACGTTGCCGGCGATATCGCCTGGCGTCATGCGCCGGCAAGCGGCAGGCGCACGATGACGCTGCTGCCCTTGCCGGGCTCGCTGCGGAACTGCATCGAGCCGCCGTGGGCGCTGACGATCTCGCGCGCGATTGAGAGCCCGAGCCCGGCGCCGCCCATCGCCCGCGAGCGCGCCTTATCGACGCGGTAGAAGCGGTCGAAGAGGCGCGGGATCTCCTCGGCGGGCACGCCGACGCCGGTGTCGTCCACGCCAACCACTGCCTCGCCCTTCTCGCGTGCGGTGCGCAGCGTGATGCGCCCGCCCTGCGGCGTGTACTTCACGGCGTTGTCGAGCACGATGAGCAACACCTCACGCAGCCGCTCTGCGTCAGCCCGAACCGTGATCGCCCCGCCGATCACGGCGTCGAACGTCAGGCCCGCATCGGAGGCGAGGCGCGAGGCGGCGCGGCCGGCGCTTCGCGCGAGGTCCGAGAGGTCAACGCGGCTGAGCGACAGGTCGATCCCCTCCTGGTCGCTACCGGCCAGCATCAGGAGATCATCGAGCAGGCGCGTCATGTACCGCGACTCATCGACGATGTCCTGCACTGCTTCGTCCTTCGGCTCGAGCACCGACAGCGTCTCCGCGTTCGTGCGGATCACCGTGAGGGGCGTGCGCAGCTCATGCGATGCGTCCGCGACGAACTCGCGCTGGCGCTCGAAGCTCCGCCGGACCGGGCGGATGGCGATGCCGGCGACGACGAGCCCGCCGATCGTCGCGAGCAGGAGGCCGGCGAGCCCGCCGCCCGCCATGACGATGGCCAGCGTGCGCAACGAGCTGTCGCGCGAATCGAGCGACTTGCCGGTCTGGATGAAGCCATCGAGCTGGCCGTTCCCGTTGTAAACCGGGACGGTGTGAAGCCGGACGTCGTGCCCGTTCAGCTCTTCGGAGCGCCACGCGCCCCTGCCCTGTCGCGCCTGCACGATCGACTGGGCGTCCGGGAGCCCGTCCGTCGGCAGCTTCCCGGGGTTCGCCGCCATCGAGCCGTTGGGGTTCACGAGCAGGATGAACACGTCGGCAGAGCGGCCGAGCGAAGCGTCGCTCAGGACGCCGCTGATGTCGGCGGCGCTCAGCCCGGCGCCCTGCGTGCCGGCGGGCTCTTTGGCCTCGCTGCTGGCGAGCACGAGCTGCGTCTGGGCCGTGACGTC
>DASUKS010000017.1:0-18930 GCA_036278595.1 Dehalococcoidia bacterium | reverse complement strand
GAGCATCGCGTTGATGAGCGGGATGTCCTTGTTGCCCTTGCTCTGCGTCTGGTCCCATCCGGGCGGGGTTCCGAGACCCTGAGGCGTCAGCACGACGAACCCCTCGCTCTCCGCAAGCGTCTCGAACTGTGTCACGGCGCGTTCGACGTCGATCGTTTCGAGCAGGCCGTGGAGGTCGACCACGACCGGCATCGGGCCGTCGTGCGCGGACGGCACGAAGCGGCGGTACGTGCGCGAGACGCCGCCGACATCGATCGTCTTCGTCTGCGCGCCGGATGGTGCCGCCTGCGTCGAGCACCCGGCCGATGGCCTGGCTGCGAGCGTGCTCGCCGTTACGGCGGTCGGGGTAGCCGGCGCCGGGGAGGCCTGCGGCTTCGCGCTGCCGCCGCTGCACGCCGTCGCCGCGACCGCAAACGCGAGCAGCGCGCCGCCGAGCGCGTATCTCCAGGCCGCGGGTAAGCGGAAGCGTCGCATCTGGCGTCATGGTACGGACGCGGGCGACTGGCGCCAGCGGGCGCGCAGGAGGGGCGCCGCGATTGGCGCCCCTCCTGCTGCGGCGCGCTCCCCGGGGGGTTACGGCGTGACGGAGCCGAACGTGCCCTGAGGCGTCCACGGGAAGGGGCCGTGGCCGTTCGCGGTGAACGTCCCTTCGCCCTTCAGAAACGCCCAGCCGTGGCCCGTCACGTGCAGGTCAATGTCCTTGCCGGCGACCGCGACGCCGACGTTCGGCGCCACGACGGTCGCCTCGCTGACGCCGAAGTACACCGTGTAGCCGAGCCACTGGATCGTCTGGCCGTTGCCGGTGACGTGCACGATCGCGTTGTTGTTGAAGTCGCGTACGAAAAGGATGCCGTTGTCGACCGTTACGTGCAGGTCGATGGCGCCGCGCACGGCGGCGACGCCGTTGCCCTGCGCATCGAGCACACCGGTGCCATGCACGACGGCATTGGTGGTGGCGCTGCCGGTCGTCGGCGTCGCGGCCGACACCGCACCCGCGCCGGCGACGACCACGCCCGCTGCGACGGCCAGCGCCGCCCCTGCGGCCAGAATCCGCTTGAACATGTGCTGCTCCTTATCTTCGCTTCCGGCCCGCGCCCATGCGGTGCCGTTCCTGCTGCGAATATCGATCTTCCGCGCCGCGCTATCGCCATCGCGCGGTCACCGGCGGGCAAACTCTCGGTAAATTCGAAGAGTCGGTCTACGACGTAACACCAGCAATGCGTCTTGACAGTGCGCGTTGCAGGCCGGACGATCGCCCGGACGGACAAGCGAGCACAGCGGAGGTGTCACATGGCGGGCAGGAAGTACGGCGTCATCATGTATGCGAAGACGCCGAACGCGTACGCAGCGATGTCGCCGGCGGACCAGGCGAAGCCGGGCAAGGCGTTCGAGCAGACGCTTCAGAAATACGCCGGCAAGGTGGACATCCTTCGGCGGTACTGGACGAGCGCCTTCACGCAGGACGCGAGCGACGTCTTCGTCATGGAGTGCGATGACCCGATGGATGTGCACAACTTCCAGGCCGATCTGATCCGCGCCCTGCAGAAGGCTGCGGGCGGCAATCCGGACCGCTTTGGCGCGACGGTGCACGTCACGTTCGGCATCAACCCGGATGCCGAATCGCCGGCGCCTGCCGCACGCCAACCGCGGGCTCGGAGCACACGCCGCAGCTGACGCGCGCGCCTCTCCGGCCTGTTTGCTGCGAAGACACATCGCGCACCGTGGGCGCGGGTGCGTATCTGAGTGTGTTGCTGTTGCATCTCGTTTCGCGCGAGCGCATAACATGCTCCTTGAGGATGGGCATCCGCATCCGTTGCGCCGCGCGCCTGAACGCAGGCGCGAGTAGGATGTGTGCTGGACGCCCGGACCAGGTGGCGGGAGGCATGGCATGACGCAGCGGCGGTACATGGTCGACCTGCTGGCCCTGCTCACGCTGATCGTGGTCGCCGCCCTCATCTACGTCGGTTCGCGCGGGCTCCGCGACTTCGACGCGGCGCTCATCGGCTACGCCGTCGGCACGACGTTCGCCATTGTCGGGATGGTCTACCGGTACACGCTGTGGCTGGGCCGCCCGCCGACGGGGCGCTACTTCCGCGCCGGCTGGCGCAATTTCCTCTCCTGGAAGAACTTCCGCCGCTACACGTTCCTCATCCCGAAGCTCTGGTGGACCGACATCTTTGCGCAGACGTTCATCTTCCGGCGCGGCGTCTGGCGCTGGCTGATGCACATGTCGATCTTCTGGGGCGTGGTGATTTCGCTCCTCGTCACGATCCCGCTGACGTTCGGCTGGTTCCACCTGACCCTCGTGGGCCGCGACGACTACCGCATCTGGTTCTTCGGCCTTTCGCTCTTCAGGTTCCCGCTCGGCACGCCGATCTCCTGGAGCGTGTTCCATGTCCTCGACTACACGGCGTTCCTGCTGCTCTTCGGGCTCGCGATCGCGTTCTGGCGGCGCACGAACGATGCCGGGCTGCTCGCGACGCAGCGCTTCAGCTTCGACCTGATGCCGCTGATCCTGCTGTTCGCCATTGCGATCACCGGGCTCGCGTTGACGGCATCGCAGATGCTGTGGGCGGGGCGCTACTACGCGTTCATCTCGATCACGCACGAGGTCGTTGTGGTCGTCTGGCTGATCTCGTTGCCGTTCGGCAAGTTCTTCCACATCGTCGAGCGTCCGGCGACGATCGGCATCACGCTGTACAACACCGTGAACCAGGACATCGAGCGTAGCGGGCCCGAGCTCGAAGGCAGCCGTTGCGCGCGCTGCGGCGAAGCGCTGCCATCGCAGCAGTTCGTGCGCGACCTGAAGGCCACGCTCGTCGACCTCGGGCAGCGGTACGACATGGCGGAGCGCGGCGTGCTGCAGGACTACTGCCCGACGTGCAAGCGGGTGCTGCGCGGGACCGCGTACTACGAGCTGATGCAGAAGCAGTTCCTGTAGGAGCACGCGTGAGCGTCAACAAGGATTTCTTCGTACCACGGCGCGACTTCAACTACGACTTCCAGTCGCAGAACCCGACGTTCATCGAATGGCAGGAGGCGGATCGCGTCCCCGATGCGCTGGTGCCGACGCACTGTGCCTTCTGCGGCGTGCAGTGCGGGATGAACCTGAAGGTGGCCGACGGGCACGTCATCGGCGTCGAGCCGCGCGATTTCCCGCACAACCGCGGCTCCCTCTGCCCGAAGGGCGTCGTCGCGTACCAGCAGGTCGAGCACGAGGATCGGCTCAAGTACCCGATGATGCGCAAACGCGGCAAGGGATCGCCGCTCGAGCGCGTCTCGTGGGACGAAGCGCTCGGCTACGTCGCCGGCCGCTGGCAGGCGATCCAGCAGGAGCACGGCCGGGACGCCGTCGCCCTCTACAGCGGCTCGTCGATGACGAACGAGAAGTGCTACCTCGCCGGCAAGTTCGCCCGCGTCGGCCTGCAGACCCGGCACGTGGACTACAACGGGCGGCTGTGCATGTCGTCGTCGGCAGTGGCCTACGCGCGCGCGTTCGGTATCGACCGCGGCCCGCTGCCGATGCCTGACTTCGAGCTGTCCGACTGCATCTTCGTCGCCGGCACGAACATCGCCGAGTGCTTCCCGATCGCGATGCAGTGGATCTGGCGCGCGCGCGACCGCGGCGCGCGCCTGATCGTGATGGACCCGCGCGAGACACCGATCGCGCGGACGGCCGACATCTGGCTGGCGGTGAAACCGGGGCTCGACATCGCCGTCATCAACGCCATTCTGCGGCACGTCATCCACACCGGCCGCACGGACGACGCGTACATCGCCGAGCGCACCGTCGGCTGGGAGAAGGTGCGCGAAGCCGTCGAGCCGTATACGCCCGAGGAGGCCGAGCGCATCTCAGGCGTGCCGCGCGAGCGCATCCTCGCGGCCGCCGAGCTGTACGCGCGTGCGTCGGCGCCGCTCATCCTGCACGGCAAGGGCATCGAGCACAGCTCGCACGGCGTGGATAACTGCCTCGCCTGCACGAACCTGGCGCTCGCGCGCGGCATGGTCGGCAAGCCGGGCGCCGGCACGATGATGCTGACCGGGCAGGGCAACGGCCAGGGCGGGCGCGAGGTGGGCCAGAAGGCGAACCAGCTCCCCGGCTACCGCCACATCGACGTGCCCGAAGACCGGCAGTTCATCGCCGACGTGTGGGGCATCCCGGAGCCGGAGCTGCCGCAGGAAGGCGCGGCGGCGACCGAGATGGTGCACCTGATGGCCGCCGGCGAAATCAAGTCGTGCATGATCATGTGCTCGAACCTCATGGTCTCGCTGCCCGACAACGCCGTCGTGCAGCGCGCCCTCGACAACCTCGATCCGCTCGTCGTCGTCGATTTCTTCATGTCGGAGACCGCCGAGCTGGCCGATGTGCTGCTCCCCAGCTCGGTGTGGTGCGAGGACGAGGGCACGACGACAAACCTCGAGGGGCGCGTGATCCGCATCCGGAAGGCGGCGGAGCCGCCGGGCGAGGCGCGCGCCGACTGGGCGATCATGTGCGAGCTGGCGGAGCGCATGGGCCGTGGCCGCTTCTTCCCGTTCCGGAGCGCCGAAGACATCTTCAACGAGCTGCGCGTGGCCTCGCGCGGCGGGAAGGCAGACTACTACGGCATCACGTGGGAGAAGATCGACCGCGAGCAGGGCGTCTTCTGGCCGTGCCCGACGGAGGACCACCCCGGCACGCCGCGGCTCTTCACCGAGCGCTTCGGGCATCCGGACGGCCGCGCGCGCATGTTCCCGATCGTCGCCGTGCCGCCGGCCGAGGAGCCCAGCGAGTCGTACCCGTTCCGCCTGACCAGCGGCCGCGTCGTCTATCACTACCTCAGCGGGAACCAGACGCGCCGCCTCGGCTTCCTGCGCATGCAGGCGCCCGAGCCGTGGGTCGAGATCCATCCGCGCGCGGCCGAGCCGCTCGGCATTCGCGACCAGGAGCGCGTGCGCGTCCGCACGCCGCGCGGGTCGATGGAGTTGAAGGCGCTCGTCGTGCCGACGGTGCGGCCGGACACGCTCTTCATCCCGTTCCATTACGGGCACGAGCAGGCGGTGAACCAACTGACGAACCCTGCCGTCGACCCGAACGTGAAGATCCCCGAGTACAAGGTCTGCGCCGCGACGGTCGAGCGCCTGGATGCGACGGCGACGCCGCCGGGCGCGCCGAAGGTGAACTTCACGGCGGAGAACGCGCCGGCGATGTTCCCGTACGCCGTGGGGGAGGCGAAGCCGCCGGAGCCAAGTCACTGATTGGAATGGAGACCGCATGATCAAGACGATGTTTATCGACCCGTCGCGCTGTATCGGCTGCCGAGCCTGTGAAGCCGCGTGCCGCGAGTGCGACTCGCACAAGGGTGAGAGCATGATCATGGTCGATTTCATCGACCGCGGCTTCAGCGTCGCGACGCAGCCGACGCTGTGCATGCACTGCGAGGACCCGTTAGCGCCGTGCGCGCAGGTGTGCCCCGCGCAGGCGATCCTGATCACACCGGAAGGCGTCGTCCAGCAGGCGGACCCGTCGCGCTGCATCGCCTGCAAGAACTGCGTCTACGCGTGCCCGTTCGGCGTCCCGAAGTTCGATGTCGAAGCGCGGCTGATGAAGAAGTGCAACCTGTGCTACGACCGCAGCGTGCAGGGACTGCAGCCGTGGTGCTCGCAGGCCTGCCCAACGGACGCGATCTGGTACGGCACGTTCGAGGAGTTCGAGAATGAGCGCACCGGACGGCCGGTGAACGACACGGCGTTCGGCGAGCAGTCCGTGCACACCCGCGTGTATCACGTGCTGCCGGAGCGCGTCGAAGAGCTCGACGTCCTGACGCTGCTGCGCGAGATCGGCGCGAAACAGGAGGCCGAGCAGGTGCGCGAGGAGGCGTGGGTCCTGTGACCTTGGACGACCGGCCCCGTGGGGGAGCGCGGCGCACATCGCGCGAGTCGCAGGAGGTGCGCCGCGAGTTCCCGTACCACTGGGACGCCGACGACCTGGTGGCGCGCCGCGAGCTCCTGCGCCTGGCCGTGCTGACGTCCGGCGCGCTGTTCGCCGCGACGGTCGCCATCGCCGTGCGGGGCGCCTTCGGCGGCAAGACGCACGTCGAGCGGAAGGCGATCATCAAGGCCAGCGAGGTGCCGCCCGGGACGGCGCACTACTTCAACTACCCGGGGAGCGAAGACCAGGCGGTCCTGATCAACATCCCCGGGCAGGGCTTCGTGGCATATAGCCAGAAGTGCACGCACCTCTCGTGCGCGGTGCGCTACGAAGCGAGCCGTAGCCGCCTCTTCTGCCCCTGCCACGACGGCGTGTTCTCGATCACGACCGGCGACCCGACAGCGGGGCCGCCGCAGCGGCGCCTGCCACGGATCACGGTCGAGCAGCAGGGTGACATGCTGTTCGCCACCGAGAGGCAGCTCTGATGAACGTGTTCCGTCCCCGCCCGCCGTGGCCGGCCCAACGCGACGAGCGCGAGACCCGCACATCCTCGATGCCGTCCGAGCGGGGCGCGCCGCACGGCGTCGAAGCCGTCGTCGCGACGCTCGTCGCGATCGGGATCGTGTTGCTGGCGATCCAGTTGTGGCTCCTCACCGTCGCGCTCGACATCTACCTCGGGGGCAACCGCGGTGAACTGTGGGTCCTCGCGCTGCTGTCCGGGCTCGTGTTCCTCGGGGGGCTCGCGGCGGTGCGGCTCATCGGGCGCCTCTCGCGCATGGGCCGCCGTCCGTAATGCGTTCGCATCGCACCACAACGCCAACGCGATGAGCCACCGCGACCCACAGTGGAGGATCGACCGCGAGCACCCCATCGGCGGGGAGATGTCGGACATCGTCCGCGGGCTCATCCGCCACGGCCAACTTGATTACCTCGTCAGGCGCTACAGCTCGATCCCCGTCCTCTCGATCTTCAGCTTCGTCAACGGCTGCATCAGCATCGCGATCATGGCGTTCGCGGCGCTGATCACCGGGGCGCCGTTCGTGTTCCCGTCGCTTGGCCCGACGGCGTTCCTGTTCTTCTACACGCCGACCGCGCCGACGGCTTCACCGCGCAACGCGCTCGTAGGGCACGCGATCGGTGCTGCCGCGGGCTACTTCAGCCTGCAGGTGTTCGGGCTCGCCGACGCGGGGCCCGCGGTGACGTCGGACATGACCTGGCCGCGCGTGCTCGCCGCGGGCCTCTCGCTCGGACTGACGAGCGGCGTGATGGTGCTGCTCCGGTCCCCGCACCCACCCGCCGGCGCCACGACGCTGATCATCTCGCTCGGCGTGCTGCACCAGCCGTGGGAGATCGGCGTGCTGATGCTTGCGGTGGTGATGCTGACCATCCAGGCCTTCGTGATCAACCGCGCCGCGGGCATCAACTACCCGGTGTGGAACCCGATCCAGCGCGCGACGCCGGCGACCGACAGCGGCGCTCCGCCGCGCGCGCAGTGAGCGCCGCGGCACCGTCGCACGAGATTGCATAGCCTCACGATCTGCGGCTATCGTGTGGGGCCGCAGCACAATGGGCGGTTAGCTCAGCTGGAAGAGCGCATCCTTCACACGGATGAGGTCACAGGTTCAAGTCCTGTACCGCCCACCATATCCCGCCGTGCACGCCCCCTGACTTGCCGCGCGACGTGACGCGCACCTACACTTCGAGCCGATGATCAGGCGCATCCCCGTCCTCGCGCTCGCAGCGCTGGCCGCCGTCACGCTCTTCGGCGCCGCCTGCGGGGGAGGCGGCTCTTCCTCGTCCCAGAGCACCTCTACAGCCGTGAGCGGCGCCACCGGCACGCCGGGGACGAGCGTGACGCCCGGCGCCGGGCCTACCGCTTCGAGCGCCATCCGGAACATGGACCTCGAGCATTCCGCGCCCGTCCAGCAGATCATCAAGGACACCGGCGGGCAGTTCGTGGCGAGCCAGGTGCTGTTCGGCGACCTCACCGGCGATGGCGTCGAAGAGGCCGTGGTGCCGATCTCCTCAGGCGGGACGATGGGTGACATCGCGTACGTCGTGCTGACGCCATCCGGCGACGGCGTCGTCGCGTTGCCGCTGGAGAAGGGCGATACCGTGGCCGGCGGCGTTGCGGTAGATATCGTTGACGGCAAGCTCGTTGACACGCGACCCGAATACGGCCCGACCGATCCGGAGTGTTGTCCCAGCATGCTGCGCAAGACGACCTACGCCTGGAACGGCACAAAGTTCGTGATCGCCTCGTCGCAGTCGATCCCGAACCCGAACGGCGGCGCGAAGGGGACGCCCTCGCTCGTGACGCCGCCCGCGGTGAACCCGGCGCCCGTCAACCCCTGACCTGGATCGAGGATCATTGTCATCACCCATTGGCCACACGCTGTTTGGCCTCACTCTCGCGCGGCGCCTCGGCGTCCGTTCGCGCCGTAGCCAGCTGGCGGTGATCGTCGGCGCCAGCCTGCCGGACGCGGACGTGCTCGCCGGACTGCTGCTCGCCGGCGACGCCTGGAAGTGGCACCGGAAGGCCTCGCACACGTCCGGGTTCGCGCTCGCCGCCGGGGCGCTGATGGGCGCGACCGGACTGATCAGCACCGGGCATGCGGACGGCGAGCGGGACGCCGTCGCGGACGCGCTGGCGGGCGCGCTGATCGTCGGCTCGCACATCGCGCTCGACTATATGCCGTTCCCGTACATCCCGTCGCCGGAGGACGAGCAGCCGAATCCGACCGGCGTCAGCCTGGTCAACTGGCTGATCGACGTGGTCGCGTACGGGTTCCTGGCATGGAAGGCGTGGCCGCGCGAACCCGCGCACGAGGTATGACGTCGTAGGGCGTACGAAAGGTACAAAATGTGCCAGAAAAGTCGTTGACGAGAAATCTCCAAGAATTGTATCTTCGCGTTACCTCCAGCTGATGGGTGAGCGCGAGGGCGAAAGGACGCACGACGCGGTCTGTCGTGCGTCTTTTCATACCCGCCGGACGGGCCGCCTGGCCCATACGGCCGCGCCTGCCTGCTGCCATACTGAGGGGCGCGAGGAGCGCGCACTGGAGGGGCATCGATGACCACGAACACCGCGCGGGTGAGCCTGATCGACGGCCTGCACCTGCGGGCGAAGACCGGCAGCGGACATACGGTCGACTTCGAATCGCACGTCGGGGACGACGACGTCCCGAGCCTCGCGCCGAGCCCCATGGAGATGGTGCTGTCGTCCGCCGGCGCCTGCATGTCGATGGATGCGATCGCGATCCTGCGGAAGATGCGCGAGGACGTCTCGTCGTACGACGTATACATCGAGGGCGATCGCGCGGATGAGCACCCGCGCGTCTTCAGCGCGATCCGGATGACGCACCGCGTGCGCGGTCGCGGCGTGCGCGAGGCGAGCGTCGCGCGCGCGCTGCAGCTCTCGATGACGCGCTACTGTCCGGTGTTCGCCATGGTCAGCCCGACCGTCGACGTCAGCGTGCGGTACGAGATCACGGACGAGGAGACGGGCGCGGTGATCAGCGGCGAGGCCGAGCGCGAACCGGAGGCCGCGGCCGCGCGGGCGCGCTGAAGAGCGGCGACGACCCGTGCCCGCCGTTACGGCCCAGCCGCCGTTCATTTGGATTTGCAAATGAGCGCGGTAACGCGGCGCTGGTGCTTGGTCGAAGGCATCCGGTTGCCTACGATCGTCGTACGGATTGACGCGAGGAGGCGGCATGCCAACAACACTGACAGAAGGCCAGAAGGCGCCCACGTTCGACCTGGAAAACGACCGCGGCGAGCGCGTGAAGCTCGACGACCTGCTCGGGCAGTGGGTGGTCCTCTACTGGTACCCGAAGGACGACACGCCCGGCTGCACGGTCGAAGCGTGCGAGATCCGCGACAACTGGCAGCTCCTGCAGGGCGAAGCGGCGCTCTTCGGCGCTTCCGCCGACGACGTGAAGTCGCACGTGAAGTTCCGGGACAAGTTCGAGTTGCCGTTCCCGCTCCTGGCGGACGCCGACCACAGCGTCGCCGAGAAGTACGGCGTCTGGGGCCCGAAGACGTTCGCCGGCCACGAGTACCTCGGCATCGACCGGGCGACGTTTATCATCGACCCGGACGGTAAGATCGCCCGGGTGTTCCCGAAGGTGACGCCGGCGGGGCACTCGATGGAGATCCTGAGCGCTTTGAAAGAGTTGAAGTCGCGCTAGGGCGCGCGAGGAGTGTGTGACCGATGCCACAGGGGAAGTGCGCGTTCTGCGGGACGTTCGTGACGGGCGGCGGGACGGCGATGGGAAAGCACTCGGTCGCCTGCACGGCGTGCACGCCGCTGGCCATCAAGTGGCTGGCGAAGCACGAGCCGGTCGCGGTCGCTGCCGGTGCGCCGGAAGAGGGCGGCGAAGAGAAGCAGGAGAAGGCGGCGGGCTAGTCGTTGGTCGTCAGGTAAGGATCCGCCGGGGTGCAGCCCGCCGATTCTCAGCACTCACGACGACTGGCATCCCGGTCGCCGCCGTCCCAACGACCACCGCCTCACGACGACCCACCTACTTCGGCTGCTTGTCGAGTTGGTGCCGGCGCGTCTTGTGCGACTCACGCGCGCCCGTGCGGATCGTCATCGTCACCCAGAATGCGCACCAGGCGGCGAGCGCGAACGCCGCCAGCGTCACGCGCACCGGATCCTCGATCGGGCGGATCTTCACGTCCTCGCGCGTGACGTCGATCAGCGCGACGGGCGTCGTGGAGCCGCCGCCACCGCCGCCGCCGCCCTCGCCTTCGCCGGAATCGCCCTTGCCGCCGAATCCGTCCTCACTCGTATCGCCGCCGCTGCCTCGCCCGAAGCCCATGCCGTAGCCGAACGAGACGCGCGCGACGGGGATCAGCGTGTGCCCTTCGCGCTCGACCGCCTGTCCGAAGCAGGCGCCCGCGCCCATGCGCGAAGGCAGCTCGCTGATGCTCTGGACCATCTCCTCGGCGGCGTTTGTCGTGTTCATCGCTTCCATCTCCTCCGAATCATGACGCGTGCAAGGCCGTAGACCGCGACCGGCGCGGCATACGCGAAGAACCGGCGGCCCGGGCGCGCGTCATCGATCGCGATGCGGCGCAGTGTATCGGGCGTCCGCACGAGCACGGCGACCGGCCGGCGGTCCTCGAGCACGAGGCCGCGTCCACGCACCGTGAGGTCGAGCCCGCGCACCTGCACAATACCCTCGGCCGCGCGGCCGTCCGGGAGGCCGAGCGGGACATGACGGTGCTCATTGGTGATCTTCATCGGCTCCATCATCCGACGGATCCCCGGCGCCTGACAAGTGCCATCCGGACGAGGGATGCTGCGAAATCCGCATCGGCCGTCCGGTTGCACCGCGCTCCGTTGGCGCGACAGGCACGACGCTTCGGGCCCAACCGAAGTATGGGAACCACACATGCCGGCGCATAGCATCGATGGTCGATCCCGAGTCGCAGACGCATCGCACGCGATCGACAAAGCACGATCCCGGCGGCTTCTCCCGATACTTGCATGGCCAAGATCAGGGGGATGCGCGCCACCCGCAAGGAGCCGCATATGCCATGCGTCCGCGTCGGCGAAGAACACGGGCACGCGATCGAACTCTTCTACAAGGACTGGGGCGCCGGGCAGCCCGTCGTGTTTTCTCACGGCTGGCCGCTGAGCGCCGACGCCTGGGACAGCCAGGCGTTCTTCTTCGCGGCGAACGGCTACCGTGCGATCGCGCACGACCGCCGCGGTCACGGCAGGTCGACGCAGCCGTCCGGCGGCAACGACATGGACACGTATGCCGACGACCTCGCCGCGCTGCTGGACACGCTCGACGCGAGGGACGCCGTGCTCGTGGGGCACTCGACGGGCGGCGGCGAGGTGACTCATTACGTCGGACGTCACGGTACCGGTCGCGTCGCCGGCGTCGTGCTTGTCGACGCGGTCCCGCCGCTCATGCTGAAGACGCCCTCGAATCCCGTCGGCCTCCGGATCGATCTGTTCGACGGCATCCGTGCCGGGATCGCGGCCGATCGCTCACAGTTCTTCAAGGACTTCGCGATCCCGTTCTACGGCGCGAACCGCCCCGGGGCGAAGATCTCGCAGGGCGTGCTCGATGCGTTCTGGCTCCAGGCGATGGTCGCCGGCCTGAAGAACGTCATCGAATGCGTCAAGGCATTCTCGGAGACCGACTTCACGGAAGACCTCAAGAAGTTCGACGTCCCCACACTGATCATCCACGGCGACGACGACCAGATCGTCCCGATCGATGTCGGCGGCCGCCGCTCGGCGCAGATCGTGAAGGACGCCACGCTGAAGGTGTACCCCGGCGCCCCGCACGGCGTCGCCGACACGCACAAGGGCCAGCTGAACGCCGACCTGCTCGCGTTCGCCCGCGAGCGGGCGCCGTCGGCGGCGAGGCGCGCGGCATAGCAACCGGGCATCGTATGCGGAGGGCATGACGGCCTCCGGGAAGGAGCGCCAACGTGAAAGTCGTAGTCATCGGCGGCACCGGCCTCATCGGCTCGAAGCTCATCCCGAAGCTCCAGGCGCACGGCGACGACGCCGTCGCCGCATCGCCGGATACCGGCGTCAACACGCTTACCGGCGAAGGCCTTGCCGACGTCCTCGAGGGCGCGAGCACCGTCATCGACGTCTCCAACTCGCCGTCGTTCGAGGACAGGGCGGTGATGGAGTTCTTCACCAACTCCACCCGAAACCTCCTGTCGTACGAACGCGCCGCGGGTGTCACGCACCACGTGGCGCTGTCCGTCGTGGGGACGGAGCGTCTCGGCGACAGTGGCTACTTCCGGGCGAAGATCGCGCAAGAGAACCTGATCGAAGGATCCGGCGCGCCGTACTCGATCGTCCACGCGACGCAGTTCTTCGAATTCACGGAGCGCATCGCCGATGACGCGACGCAGGGCGACGAGGTACACCTCGCGCCGGTCGCATTCCAGCCGATGGCGGCAGACGACGTCGCGAGCGCCGTCAGTACCGTCGCGGGCGGCTCGCCGCTGAACGCGATCGTCGAAGTCGGCGGGCCGGAGATGTTCCGGCTCAACGAGTTCGTGGCGCACTACCTCGATGCTACCCACGACCAGCGCGAGGTCGTCCCCGACCCGGACGCGGGCTACGCCGGCGCCCACCTCCACGAACTGAGCCTCGTGCCGTACGTCAACGCGCGCCTCGGGCCGACGAGGTTCGACGCGTGGCTCGCGCAGCGCGCAGCTGCCGGCGGGCCGTCAGGCGGCGGCTGGCGCCGATGAGCCGACAGGGAATCCACACCCGCCTGTTGACGGCTCGCCACGCCGGGCGGATGCTGTACCCATGAGCGAAATAGAGAGCGCGCGATCCGATGGCCACCGTCCGGGTGCGCGCCCGCGCGTCGTGATCATCGGCGCGGGCTTCGGTGGGCTGTACGCGGCGAAGAGCCTCCGCAGCGCGGACGCGGACGTGCTGATCATCGACCGGCACAACTACCACACCTTTGTTCCCCTGCTGTACGAAGTGGCGACCGCGGGCCTCGAAGCGGCGGACATCGCGCAGCCCGTGCGGGCGATCCTGCGGTCCCCGAACATCCGCTTCCGCATGGCCGAGGTGCAGGGCATCGACCTTGACGCGCGCGTCGTGCAGACGGACGCCGGGGACGTGGACTACGACTACCTCGTCGTCGCCGCCGGCAGCACGACGAACTTCTTCGGCCTGCGCGCGGTCGAGGAGTGGGCGCTGGAGCTGAAGGATCTTCCACAGGCGATCAGCCTGCGCAACCACATCCTGCAGAGCTTCGAGCACGCCGTGCTCACCGAAGATCCGGCGGAACGCGAGCGGCTGATGACGATCGTCGTCGTCGGCGGCGGGCCGACGGGCGTGGAGACCTCGGGCGCGCTCGCCGAGCTGAAGCGCCACGTGCTGCCGCGCGACTACCCGGAGCTCGACCTCTCGCAGGCTCGCGTCATCCTGCTCGAAGCGATGGACCACCTGCTCGACGCATTCCCCCAGAAGCTGCAGAGGAGCGCCGCGCGCCAGTTGGATGAGCTCGGCGTCGAGGTGCGGTTCAACTCAGCCGTCGCCGACCTGAGCGCCGCCGGCGTCACGCTGAAGGACGGCGAGCATATCGCCACGTCGAACGTGCTCTGGGTCGCGGGCGTGCGGCCGGAGCCCGTCGCGGGCTTCTTGAAGACGGAGACGGGCCGCGGCGGCCGCGTGAAGGTGCGCCCGACGCTGCAGATGCCCGACCACCCTGAGGCCTACGTCATCGGCGACATGTCGCTGGTCCAGGGCGCGGGCGACCGGGGCTACCCGATGCTCGCCGCCGTGGCGCAGCAGCAGGGGAAGTCCGTCGGCAAGAGCATCCGCCGCCAGATCGCCGGCAAGAGCGTGCCCACGTTCCACTATCGCGATCGCGGCATCCTCGCGACGATCGGACGCCGCAAGGCCGTCGCGCACGTCTTCGGCGTGAACGTCTCGGGCACGATCGCGTGGTTCCTCTGGCTCACGGTGCACCTCGTCGAGCTGATCGGCCTGCGTAACCGCGAGCGCGTGCTGATGACGTGGATCTGGAACTACCTGCGGTACGACCGCGTGAACCGCCTGGTCACCGGCGAAAACGTCCAGCCCCAGTCGCCGATGCCCCCGCACCCCGAAGCCGAGCCCGCCTCCATGCGCGAGCGCTGAGTTTATCCACGATGGTCACAGATGGGCGCAGATGATGCCTGTCGCGCGGCCCGGTTGAACTCGTGGCTTCGTTGGCGCCACGGAAGCGACTCTTCGCTGCGCTCGGAACGACACTGCGACGGCCAGCGTCGCCGTGCGTTACGCGAGCCACATCTGTGTCTATCTGTGGCCATCTGTGGATAGAGGTCTCTGCGACATCTGCGGATCAGATCGCGCCTGACTCCCGCAGTGCGCTGATCTCCTCCCACCCGTAGCCCAACTCCAGCAGGATCTCCTCGCTGTGCTGTCCGACTTCCGGCGCCCAGGGCGCCACCTGTGCCGGCGTCTCGCTGAAGCTCCACGAGTGGCCGACGACCTGCGTCTTGCCCAGCGTCGGATGCTCGACCGTGAGCACATACTCGTTCGCGAGCGCCTGCGGGTCGTGCGAGACGTCGTCGTAGTTTGCGACCGGCGCGCAGATCATGTCGTGCGCTTCGAGCACCGGGATCCATTCGCCGGTTGTGCGCGCGAGGAACTTGTCGTCGAGCAGCGCGTACAGCGCCTGCAGGTTGGCCGCGCGATGGAAGCCGTCCGCGAAGCGCTCGTCGTGTTCGATCTCCGGCATGCCGACCGCCTCGCAGAAGTCGTGCCAGCGGTCGTCGCCGACGCCGCCGATCACCGCCCAGCCATCCTTCGTCTGAAACACCCGCCAGATCGTCGGCAGGTAGGCGTGACCGCGGCCGCCGCGCTGCTGCCGTCCGCTGAGCAGGTAGTACTGCAGCTCCCACGCCTGCATGGCGATCGTCGCGCCGAAGAGCGACGTCTCGACCTTCTGCGCGACGCCCGTCTTCTCGCGCGCGTAGAGCGCCGCGACGATCGACAGCGCGAAGTTCATCGCGCCGCTGTAGTCGGCGATCGCGGCGCCGGCGGGCAGCGGCGAGCCCTCGATCTCGCCCGTCATCGACATGATGCCCGCGCGCGCCTGCGCGGCGATGTCGAACGCCGGGTGCTCGGCCTTCGGACCCTTCGGCCCCCAGCCGGACGCGTGGGCGTAGATGATGCGATCGTTCAGCGCGCGCACGGCGTCGTACCCGAAGCCGAGCTTCTCCATGATCCCCGGGCGGAAGTTGTGCGCGAGCACGTCGGCCTTCGGGATCAGCCGGCGGACGATCTCGCGCCCGCCCTCGCTCTTGAGGTCGACCGTGATGCTGCGCTTCCCGCGATTGTGCGCGAGGTGGTACGCGCTCGTCTGCTCGTGCCGGGCGACGTAGCGCCCGAGGTCGCCGAACTTCGGCGGCTCGACCTTGATCACGTCGGCGCCCATGTCACACAGCGCGAGTGTCGCCTGCGGCCCCTGCTGAAAAATCGTGAAGTCAAGGACGGTGATCCCGGTGAGCGGACCCATGGGTGCCTCCGTTCGCGCGTCGCCTGCTGCTGCATCGTCATGCTATCCGGCGGACGCTGGAAGCTGGAGGCTAGAGGCTGGACGGATTGATCCATCTTCCACCTTCCATCCTCCATCTTCGCGTCGCATGCACGACGAACCCCGGCCCACAACGGCCCGCCGTCCAGACGCAGCGCGCGGCGATACAATACCCGCATGCCCGAGATTCCCGACCTGGAGGCGATCCGCGCGTTCCTCAACGAGCGGATC
Source organism: Dehalococcoidia bacterium (assembly GCA_036278595.1). Lineage (GTDB taxonomy): Bacteria > Chloroflexota > Dehalococcoidia > DSTF01 > JACRBR01 > JADMII01. The sequence continues at coordinate 2,742 of DASUKS010000017.1, read as the reverse complement.
GTCGGCGTCGAGATCACGCAGGCCGAGACCTACATCCCCTACATCTTCCGCACCCCCGCGAAGGACGTCGCGGCGGGGCTCACCGGCAACCACTTCGGCGAGGTGCTGCGGCGCGGGAAGTTCCTGCTGTTCACCATGGCCGACGAGTACGTGCTCGTCATCAACCCGATGCTCACCGGCCGCTTCCAGTACCTCAAGCCCTCGGCGAAGAAGCGCGCGAAGACGTGCCTCGTGCTGACGCTGGAAAACGGTTGGCAGCTCCGCTACGCGGACGAGCGGCTGATGGGCAAGATCTACTACATGTACGTCGATGACGTCCCGCGCATCCCGCAGTTCGACGAGATGGGCCCCGACGCGCTCGAGATCAGCGAGGAGGAGTTCCGGGCGCGCATCCGGCGGCACAGCGGCGCCATCAAGAACATCCTGACGAACCACAAGTTCGTCGCCGGCATCGGCAACGCGTACGCCGACGAGATCCTGTTTGAGGCGCGCATCAACCCCTTCCGCAAGCGGCCGTCGCTGTCCGACAAGGAGATCGGCGCCCTGTACGCGGCGATCGGCACGACGCTGCGGCGCTCGCTGCCGGTCCTGCGCGAGCACTTCCGCGAGGAGCTCGACTACGAGGAGTGGCGCGACCACCTGAAGATCCACCGCAAGGGCTCCGTGGACGAAGGCCGCTGCCCGCGCTGCGGCACCCACATCACCGAGATCTCCCCGAACCAGCGCATCACGTCGTACTGCCGGAACTGCCAGGTATGAGCGCTGGACGCTGGAAGCTGGGAGCTGGAAGCTGGACGACGCGACGTCCCCCTGCGACCTGCGACCTGCGACCTGCGACCGCGCACGGCGCGCCATGACGCTCCGTGCGTTCGTGGGCGGCCGCGTGCTGGTCGATGGCGAGATCGTCGACGGCGGTGTCCTGTGCGATGGCCCGCGCATTGCCGACGTGCTGCGTGCGGGCGAGGCGGCGCCGCACGAGGCGGAGGTTGTCGACTGCTCGTCGATGATCGTCGCGCCGGGGCTGGTCGACGTGCACGTGCACGGCGGCGGCGGACACTCACTGATGACCGACGACCCGAACGAGGTGCGTGCGTACGCGCGATGGGTCGTGCGGCACGGCGTCACCTCGTTCCTGATCAGCACGTCGGGGCGCGACCATGCGGAGATCATCCGCCGGCTGCGCGCCCTCGCGCCGACCGTCGGCACGCAGCCTGGCGGGGCGCGCGTGCTCGGGTTCCACCTCGAAGGGCCGTATATCAATCCCGTGCGCAAGGGCGCGTTTGATCCGCGATGGCTGCGCGCGCCGAGCGTGCGCGAGTGGGAGGAGATGTGCGAAGCGTCGGGCGGCGCGATCCTCCAGATGACCGTCGCACCCGAGCTGCCGGACGCCGATGCGCTGATCGAAGCCGTCGTGCGCGCCGGCGTCGTGGCGTCGATCGGGCACACGGACGCGACGTACGAGCAGGCGCGGCGCGCGATCGACCTCGGCGCCACGCACGTCACGCACTGCTTCAACGCGATGCGCCCGTTCGGGCATCGCGACCCGGGCGTGCTCGGCGCCGTGCTGGAGTCGGACGACGTCACGGCGGAGCTGATCGGCGACGGCGCGCACGTCGACTACGCGGCGGCGCGCGTGCTGCTGCGCGCGAAGGGCGCCGCGCACGTCGTGCTGGTGACCGATGGCATGCCGCTCGCCGGCACGGACGACGGCGAGGCCGCGTGGGAGGGCGAGCGCATCTGCGTCGAAGGCGGCAAGGCGGTGCGGGACGATGGCACGATCGTCGGCGGCGTCACCACGCTTGACCGCATGGCGCGCAACGCCGTCGAGCACATGAACGCCGATCCGGCGCAGGCGCTGCGCATGGCATCGGAGCAGCCCGCGCGCGCGATGCGAGCGGACGGCATCGGCACGCTCGCGCCCGGCGCCCATGCCGACCTCGTGCTGCTCGACGACGCGCTGCAGGTGCAGGGCACCTGGGTCGCGGGCGAGCCCGTAGGAGCGCGCTAAAGACGTAGCGGCGTAGCTTTAGCTGCGCCGTGCACGACACGGCGGTCGCGTTCGACCGCGCATCTGTCGATGCGAGCGACACGCAGTCGATGCTGTGTTTCCGCATCCTACCGTGGTGGCGAGCGGACGTTCGCGGTGGGGCGCGCGAAGTGTGAGTCAGACCGCGGTCATTCGGCCGCGCGCGTACTCGACGTAACGAACTGCCGGATCTGCGCCGCGTGCTCAAACGTGTGACCCACGGCGCCGGCGACGATCGACGCGTACGGCTGGCCGCGGTAGCGGTGACTCTGCGGCAGGGGCGTGGCCGCCTTCTCGTCGGTCATGTCCGCCAGCGTGTCGCGGACGCGCTGGCGGCAGTAGTCGACGTAGCCCAGGATGTCCGGCCGAGTCCACGGCACGAGCAGGCTGGTCATCATCCAGTGCGGCTTCCCCGTGAACGGCGGCGGCGGCGCCCACGGACCGAATTCAGCCGTCAGGTCGTAGTCGAGGCATTCGAGCGCGTGCCAGGCCACGCTCCACGGCGTCGAGCGCCGCTGGACGAGCGCATGACGTGCGGCGGGATCGGTCACGGGTTGGCCGTCGGGGCCGGGCGGCGCGGGACCGAACAGGTCGGCCGGCACCTCCCACATCCCCACCTCCCACAGCTTGTCGGGGCATTCGCGCACCGCCTCCGCCAGCAGGTCCAGCGCCTGCTCGAAGTTGCGCCCAAGGCTCTCCACCCAGATCGACGTCAT
>DASUKS010000016.1:0-4502 GCA_036278595.1 Dehalococcoidia bacterium | reverse complement strand
CGATGCGCGCGCAACGATGTGATGAGCCCGGCGCTCGCCGCCTGGTTCTCGCGCAGGTAGAGGAGGATGGCGCCACACGCGGCGACGGCGGCGGAGCCGCGCTCGAGCCCGAAGGACTCCGGCGATGCGGCGCGCATCCGCTCGATGAGGGTCACTTCGGCGAGCTCGGCGTCGAACCAGAGCGGCTCGACGGCCGTGACGTTCGTCGCCGCGTCGAGCCAGACCGGGCGTTCGACGCCGTCCGGCAGCAGCACCTCCGCCGGCCGGAGGCGAGCGAGCTCGCCCTGCGCCTGCTCCGCGCTCAGCGTGCCGGCGACGAACTCGCCCGTGGTGATGTCGACGTACGCGAGCCCGGCGCCGCGCGCCCAGGCATCGTCGTTTTTTCTGCTGCGGTTAGGCGCCATGCAGACGAGATAGTTGTTCGCCCGCTCGTCGAGCAGGCTGCCTTCGAGCACGGTGCCCGGCGTGACGACGCGCGTCACCGCGCGATCGACGATGCCTTTCGTCTTCGCGGGGTCGCCCATCTGCTCGCAGATCGCGACCTTGTAGCCCTTCGCGATGAGCTTCGCGAGGTAGCCTTCGACGGCGTGGTACGGGATGCCGGCGAGCGGCACGCGGAGGCCCTTGCCCATCGGTTTCGACGTGAGGGTTATGTCGAGCTCGCGCGCGCACAACTCGGCGTCGTCGTCGAACGTCTCGTAGAAGTCGCCCAGCCGGAAGAAGACGATGGCGTGCGGATAGCGGCGTTTGACATCGAGGTACTGCCGGCGGATCGGAGTCAGCTCCTCCATGCGCGCGATTGTATCGCGGGTGTGGGCGCTGCGCGCGCCTCACCCCCCGGCCCCCTCTCCAACTGGGTGGAGAGGGGGAGCGCCGCAGCGGCTTGGTGGTGAAGTTGTGGCAGCGTTGGGGTCGGAACACGAGTTGGCGCGCTGCGCGCGCGGTACCTCTCCCCCGGCCCCTCTCCACACTGTGGAGAGAGGGGAGCGCGTGGACGGAGGCGGAGGTCGGATCGCGGCAGCGGGTGCGCGGACGGAGGCGGAGGTCGGGCGAGCACATGGGCTCGCCGCTACCGCGCCGGCGTGCGGTTGCTACGCACGTGAGTTGGCGGCGGGCGATTCTGCAGGGCGGGGGCGTGGCTATACTTTGCTTGTCGCTTCCAATTTCGGACTAGCCCACGGAGTTGTACGACGATCCTTACGCGATGCCCGAAGGCACCCGCCGATGGATAATGGATGGACGATCGGCGTCGCGCTGGTGATCGGCGCAGTGATCGGCGTCGCGATCGGCGCCGCGCTCGGGAACGCGGCCGTCGGCGTCGGCTTTGGCATCGGGATCGGCCTCGCGATCGGCATCGCGCTGAGCGCGGCACGCGGCCGCTGAATCGGACGGCGGAGGACCGGAGGAGAGCATGAAGTACGTCTACCTGTTCCACGAAGGCAACAAGGACCAGAAGGACCTGCTCGGCGGCAAGGGCGCCAATCTCGCGGAGATGACGAACCTGGGGCTCCCGGTGCCGCCGGGCTTCACGATCACGACGCAGGCCTGCAACGCCTACACCGCGAACAACATGCAACTCCCCGACGGCCTGATGGACGAGGTGCGGGCGGCGCTCAAGACCACCGAGGACGCCGCCGGCAAGCGCTTCGGCGACCCTGACAAGCCGCTGCTCGTCTCCGTCCGCTCCGGCGCCAAGTTCTCGATGCCGGGGATGATGGACACGGTCCTGAACCTGGGACTGAACGCGGAGACGCTGAACGGCCTGATTGCGGCGACGAACGACGAGCGCTTCGCGTACGACGCGTACCGGCGCTTCGTGATGATGTTCTCGGACATCGTGCTCGATCTCGACCGGCGCGCCTTCGACCGCATCTTCGACGAGGCGAAGAAGGACGCGGGCGTGAAGGAGGACTGGCAGCTCACGCCGGACGCGCTGAAGCAGGTCGTCGTGCGGTTCAAGGAGCACGTGAAGAAGGAGACGGGCGACGACTTCCCGGAGGACCCGATGCGTCAGCTCGAGTTCGCGATCCGGGCCGTCTTCAACTCGTGGAACAACGAGCGCGCGCGGCGATATCGCGAGATCGAGAAGATCCCGCACGACCTGGGCACGGCGGTCAACGTGCAGACCATGGTCTTCGGGAACATGGGCGCGGACTCCGGCACGGGCGTCGCGTTCACGCGCGACTCGGTGACGGGCAAGCGCGAGATCACGGGCGAGTACCTGGTGAACGCGCAGGGCGAGGACGTCGTCGCGGGCATCCGCACGCCGTCGCCGATCGGGCACCTCCGGGACGAGCAGCCGAAGCTCTACGAGCAGTTCGACGACATCTGCAACCGGCTCGAGCAGCACTTCCGCGACATGCTCGATGTCGAGTTCACGTTCGAGCAGGGGCGGCTGTACTTCCTGCAGTGCCGCGTGGCGAAGCGCGCGACGCGCGCCGCCGTCACCATCGCGGTGGACATGGTGCACGAAGGGCTGATCACGAAGGAAGAGGCGATCGGCCGCGTGACGCCGCAGCGGCTCGACGACCTGCTGCACCCGCAGATCGACCCGCGCGTCATCCGCGTGCAGCTCGGCGAGGTGGCGGGCGACGTCGCCGGCGTCATCGCCGAGAAGCCGGCGCTGATCTTCGCCGACGGCGGCGGCGTGAGCACGGTTGCGGCGGCCGAATGGCTCTCGCTCGACGACGACCAGCGCCGCGAGCGGATGAAGGACCTCGTCGGCCACGCGCGCTTCATCGACGTCGCGAAGGGGCTGCCGGCATCGCCGGGCGCGGCGGCCGGCATCGCCATCTTCGACCCGGACACGGCGGCGGAGCGCGGCCTCGGGCACGGCGCCGGCGAGCGCGTGATCCTCGTGCGCGAGGAGACGTCGCCGGACGACATCCACGGCATGACGGCGGCGCAGGGCATCCTCACCGAGCGCGGCGGCATGAGCAGCCACGCGGCGCTGGTCGCGCGCGGCTTCGGCAAGCCGTGCGTGTCGGGCTGCGAGGCGATCAAGGTCGACGAGGAGGCGCGCAGCTTCAGCATCGCCGGCGTCACGGTGCCGGAGGGCCAGGTGCTGACGATCGATGGCTCGAACGGCTCGGTGATGCTCGGCGCCGTGCCGACGGTGCCGCCGGAGATCTTCCCGGAGCTCGGTGAGTTCCTCGGCTGGGCGGACGAGACGCGGCGGCTGAAGGTGCGCGCGAACGCGGACACGCCGGCTGACGCGCAGCGCGCGGTGGACTTCGGGGCGCAGGGCATCGGCCTCTGCCGGACGGAGCACATGTTCCTGGCGAAGGAGCGCCTGCCGATCGTGCGGGAGATGTTGCTCAACGCGGCGGAGGCGAAGGCGCACGAGAGCGACGTGAAGCAGGTGCGCGCGGAGCTCGAGGGCGCTTCGGGCGAGAAGAAGGGAAAACTCGACGAGCGGCTGCGCGAGGCCGAGGCGCGGATGCGTGAACCGATGGCCCACTACCTCGGGGCGCTGGAGCAGATCCTGCCGATGCAGCAGGGCGACTTCGAGGAGATCTTCCGCGTGATGGCGGGCAAGCCGGTGACGATCCGGCTCATCGACCCGCCGATGCACGAGTTCCTGCCGGACCACGACGTGCTGCTGGAGAACGTGACGCGGCTGCGCATCGAGCAGCCGGGGTCGAAGGAGCTGGCCGACGAGGAGGCGCTGCTCGCGCGGGTGAACGCCGTACGCGAGCAGAACCCGATGCTCGGGCTGCGCGGCTGCCGGCTGGGGATCCTGTATCCGGAGATCAACGAGATGCAGGTGAAGGCGATCTTCCGCGCGGCGCTCAAGCTCGCTGGGGAGGGCATCGAAGTGCTGCCGGAGGTGATGATCCCGCTGGTCGGCTTCGACACGGAGCTGCGGACGCTGCGCGACCTGCTCGAGAAGACGGTGAAGCGCGAGATGGAGAGCGCCGGCCGGACGATCGAGTACCAGTTCGGCACGATGATCGAAGTGCCGCGTGCGGCGATCACGGCGGGGCAGATCGCCGAGACGGCGGAGTTCTTCTCCTTCGGCACGAACGACCTGACGCAGACAACGCTCGCCTTCAGCCGCGACGACGCCGAGGGGAAGTTCCTCGGCCGCTACATGGAGATGGGGATCCTGAAGGAGAACCCGTTCGAGACCATCGACCAGGTCGGTGTGGGGCACCTGATGCGGCTCGCCGTGGCGAAGGGCCGCGAGGCGCGCCGGGGGATGAAGATGGGCATCTGCGGGGAGCACGGGGGCGAGCCGAAGTCCGTCGAGTTCTTCCACACGATCGGGCTGGACTACGTCAGCTGCTCGCCGTTCCGGGTGCCCATCGCCCGCCTGGCGGCGGCGCAGGCGGCGCTGCGGGATGTGGGTGCGGAGCTGGGTCGGTAGGGGAAGAAGGCCGCAAACGCGGGCGACTCAACGCACGGGGAGGTTGTGTGGATCGGCAACGACGTCTGGCCGAAGCGATCAGTGCGCTCAGTTTACAACCTTCATCCTTTGTCGGCGACCTTGAGCACTGGCA
>DASUKS010000015.1:0-17905 GCA_036278595.1 Dehalococcoidia bacterium | reverse complement strand
GCGCCTGCCGCAGCCGCTCGCCGCGACCGACGTGACGCAGCACGAAGGCCTGAGGGACCGGCTCGAGGGATACCGGCGCGAGGGCGTGCGGTCGCTGATCGCGCTTCCGATGCAGATCGCCGGCACGACCATGGGCTCGCTGACGTTCTACTTCAGGCAGGCGCACGAGGCGACCGCGCACGAGTTGCAGCTCAGCGGCGCGCTCGCCAACCTGGCCGCGGCTGCGCTGCACAGCGGACGCCTCAACGAGGAGGAGCGGACCGCGCGGGCCGAGGCCGAGGCGCTGAACGAGCGGCTGAACTTCCTGGGGCAGGCGTCCGTCCTGCTGCACGAGTCGCTCGACTACGAGGTGACGCTTGACAAACTGGCACAGCTGGCGGTGCCCCGTCTGGCGGACTGGTGCACCGTGGTGGTGATCGATGACGGAGGCACCGGCCGGACACTCGCCGTCGCACACGTCGATCCGGAGAAAGTGCGCTACGCGCGCGACCTCGAAACGCGGTTCCCGACGGACCCGCACGCGGAGCGCGGTTGGCCGAACGTTGTACGCACGCGCCAGCCGGAGCTGATCCCGGAGGTCAGCGACGAACTGTTGGACTCGATGGGCCTCGACGAGGACCTGGTGGCGGTCGTCCGCGAGCTCGGCCTCAGCTCCAGCCTCGTCGTGCCGTTGATCGCGCGCGACCGCGTCGTGGGCGCGCTCAGCCTTGTCACCGCCGACCTCCATCCGAACCTCACCGAGGCGGATATCCCCTTCGCGATGGAGCTCGGGCGCCGCGCCGCGCTGGCGATCGAGAACGCGCGGCTGTACTCGCAGTTGCAGGAGCTGTTCGAGGAGGTGCAGGCGGCGAGCGCCGTGAAGGACGAATTCCTGGGGCTCGTATCACACGAGCTGCGCACGCCGATTACGTCGATCTACGGGAACGCGCGCGTGCTGATCCAGTACGGCGACACGCTCGATGTGGACGACCGGCGCGAAGCGATCGGCGACATCGAGCGCGAGTCGGACCGGCTGCGGCGGATCATCGAGAACCTGCTGCTCCTCGCGCGCTTCGACCGTACGCACGTGCTCGAGACGGAGCCGGTGCGGCTCGAGCGGCTCGTGAACGATGTAGCCGACCGCTTCCGGCGCAACCATCCGGCGCGGCCGGTGCTCGTGTCGCTCGAAGATGGTGTGCCGCTCGCCGATGCGCAGCCGACGTACCTCGAGCTCGTGCTGAACAACCTGATCACGAACGCGGACAAGTACAGCCCGCCGCAGGAACCGATCGAGATCGACATCAGGAGGAGCGACGATGGCATCGAAGTACGGGTGCTCGACTGTGGAGTCGGGGTGCTGCCCGCCGAACTCACCGAGCTGTTCTCTCCGTTCTATCGCTCGAACCGGACGCGTGAGTTGGCCAGCGGCATGGGCATCGGACTCGCCGTCTGCAAGCGGATCATCGAAGCGCAGGGATCGCGCATCTGGGCTGTACCGCGTCCCGAGGGCGGCTCCGAGTTCGGGTTCTCGCTCCGTATGCAGCCCGCCGACGTGTGAGCGGCGCGCCTTGGCGCGTCTGCGCCTCGGCGGTGATGACCCGCGTCCGGCCGAGAGCCGCATGCGGGCCGCCGATCCGGCGCCGGTGCGGCACGCGAGCGTGCTCGTGGTCGATGACGACGCGGCGATCGCACGTCTCGTGCGGCTGGCGCTGCGCGCCGCCGGCTTCGACGCGATCACGGCGGTGAACGGCGCTGAGGCGCTCGAACGGCTCGAGGATCGCGCTGCCGACCTGATCGTGCTGGACCTGGAGATGCCGGTGATGGGCGGCCGCGAGTTCTACCGGCGGCTGCGCGCGACTGGCGCACGCGTGCCGGTGGTCATCCTGTCCGCATACGGCGCCGAACGCGCGCGGACGGAGTTGGGTGCGGAGGCGGCGGTGCAGAAGCCGTTCGAGCCCTCCGAGTTGGTCGAGGTCATCGGGCGTCTGCTCAAGTAGGCATCGCCGCCGGAGATCCGGCGAGACCTCGCCGATCGTGCGCACCGTGCGCGGTCGCCCCGCGCGAATCATAAGAACTTCCCAATTATCAAGCGCGACGTTGATACTGACCGGGACGAGGGTGTACATGATGTACACCGCGAGACGTTGAACATACGAGTCAACTGCGTACATTCTCGCGAGAACGAGGGCACAGTTGAAGCGATTTCACGTCCTTCTGCGTGAGACCAGGCGCAGCGTCGGCATCACGCAGCGCGATCTCGCGCGCCTCGCACACGTTTCGCGCTCGTCCCTCCTTGCGTACGAGCTGCAGCGGCGTCATCCGACGCGGGAGACGCTGTCACGTGTGATCGACTCGCTCGGCGTCGACCTGCAGCGGCGAAACGAACTCCTCGCAGCCGCCGGCTACGCGACCGAAGAGGGCGGCAGCCGCTTCCACGTGAACCCGCTCACATTGGAAGAGGCGATCGCGAGCGTGGAGTCGCGGCCGTGGATCTGCTTTCTGCTGAACGAGCTGATCGAAGTGCGGGCGATGAGCGCGCCCGCACGCGAGCTTTGGAGCATCGCAGACGACGTGCTCGAACAACCGGCGCGGCGCAACATGCTCGCCGTGCTCACGCAGCCGTGGTACGCGGACTGCATCGGCGACTGGGACGCGGCGGCGGCGTTTCACATCGGCCTGTTCAAGTCGCGGCTCGCGCCCGGCGCCAGCGCTTCGCCGGGGGCATACGTCAGCGCGGTCCTCGAAGAGGCGGAGCACGGCAGGCCGAAGCTCGTCACGCGCTTCTTCGAGCTGTGGGAGTCGACGCCGCCGGGCGCGATCGAGTGGAGCAGCAGCTGGTACGACACGGAGTGGAAGCAGCAGGGCGATCGCCTGCGCTTCCACGTCCTGAACAACATCGTGAACGAGCAGGACGCCCTGTACACGTCGGACTGGCTGCCGGTCGACGAGAAGACCCACGAGCGCGTGCTCGCGCTTGGCCGCTCGAGGCCGGGCAGCAGGCGGACCACGCCGCGTCGTTCGCGCTAGACGTCACGGCCGCACGAGCAGCACCGGCGCGCGGCACTGGATCGCGCGGTCGGCGGTGCTGCCGAGCAGCACGCGTCCGACGGCCGCTCGCGCGTGTGTGGCCATGACGACCAGGTTGAACTGCTCGTGCTCGACGATATCGCAGATGCGCTCGGCCACGTGTCCCTGGTAGACGCCGAGCTCGGCGCCCGGCACCGCGCCCTGCTTCGACTCCAGGTAGGCGCGTGCGCCGCGTTCGAGCTCTTCGTCGAGCGCCGGCATGCCGATGGCGACGGGCGAGAACGGGTACGCCTGGACGGCGAACGGCACGATGCGCGCGAGCAGCACGGCGGCGCGGAACGCCTCCGCGATCTCCCGCACGAGCGGCAGCGCGCTCTCGGCGAAGTGCGAGCCATCGAGCGGCGCGAGCACCTTGCGGATTGCCGGGTTCACTGCGGGCTGGCGCAGCACTTCTGGTCCCACGACGAGGGTCGGCGACGCGCCCTCGTGGATCACGCGGTGCGCGACGCTGCCGAAGCGCCAGCGCTGCAGCCCCGTGCGTCCGTGCGTCGTCATCGCCACCAGGCGCGCCGAAAGCTCCGTGCAGGCGGCCTGGATCTCGTGCGCGGGCTCGCCTTCGCGCGCCATCGCGGTTACCCGCGCCTCGCCGGCGTAGCGCGCGCGGACGCCTTCGAGGTAGCTCTCGGCCGCCTCGGCGCTCTTGCGGCGCAGTGGGTCATCGTCGGGCGCGCCGGCGTGGCGTCGCGGCTCCATGTGGCGCCACACGGCCAGCAGCACGACCGGGGCGGCGAGCGCCGACGCGAACTGCACGGCGTACGGCAAGGCCCGCTCGGAGAGCTCCGAGCCGTCGAGCGGCACCAGGATCGGGGCCTCGGCGGCCATCGTCCCCTCCCGTCACGGGCGCACCGGGCGCCGGCGGCATGCTAACGCGGGCGGCAAGCGGTCCGCGACCGGCGCTGCCATAATGAACCATGCTGCTTCCCTTGCTTGCCGCCTCGGACTGGGGGATCGCGGTCGCGATCTTCTTCCTGCTGATCGTCTTCGTGATCGTCGGGTTTGCCATTATCCAGGGCACGCGCGCCCAGCTCTACTGGCGGAAGCGGGTCGAGGAGGGCGACACCGAGGCGATCCAGGCGCTGGTTGGCGATGAGATCATGCGCTGGAAGACGGCGCGGGCGCCGCGCGGGGTCGACCCGGCGGTCTGGCACGGCGTCCAAGGCGCGGAGCTGCTCGAGGTGAAGCCGGACAGCGTGCGGGTGAGCGCGGCCGCCGAGGGACGCTACGCGCTGGTCTCCGGGGAGCGGCGCGAGGTCAGCACGGCGCTCGCCGAGGGCATGCGCCTGGCTTCGAAGCTCGCCGATATGGTGCTGTACGATATTCCCAACGTGAAGCTGGCAGACGTCCGGATCGACATCTACAGCACCTACCGCGACGCGGCCAGCACCTCTCAGCAGTGCATCCTGACCGTGAGCTGCTCGCGGGACGTGGCGGACGTGCTCGACTGGGACGATATGGAAGCAGAGGAGATCATGCGGGCGTTCGGCGCGCGCTTCCAGCTCGACGACCACGGCCGCGCGCTGCCCCTCGACCCGGAGGCCGGGCCGAGCGGCGTCCCGGCGGTCTTCTACGAGGACGACTAGATGCTGCGCTTCCTGACGTCGGGCGAGTCGCACGGCAAGGGCCTCGTGATCATCATCGATGGGGTGCCTGCGGACCTCGAGCTGAGCGAGGACTACATCGCCGTGGACCTGCGGCGGCGTCAGGGCGGCTACGGCCGCGGCCGGCGACAGAAGATCGAGCAGGACCGCGCGGAGATCATCGCCGGCGTCCGGCACGGGCGCACGCTCGGCAGCCCGATCGCGCTGTCGATCCAGAACCGCGACTGGGTGAACTGGACGGAGGCGATGTCCGTCGAGCCCATCGAGGGCGAGGTCGAGCGCGTGACGCGTCTGCGCCCTGGCCACGCCGACCTGGCGGGGACGGTGAAGTACGACTTCGACGACGTGCGCCCGATCCTGGAACGGGCGAGCGCGCGCGAGACGGCGGCGCGGGTGGCGGTCGGTGGCGTGTGCAAGCGGCTACTCGAAGAGCTGGGGCTCTCGTTCCACAGCCACACGGTGCAGATCGGCACCGTCGAGGCCGTCGCGCCGGACGAGATCGACTGGTCGGCGCTCGAGGAATCGCCGGTGCGCTGCGCCGACGCGTCGAGCGCGGAGCGGATGGTCGCTGCGATCGATGCGGCACGCAACGCCGGCGACACGCTCGGCGGCGTCGTCGAGGGGCGCGCGCACAACGTGCCGATCGGGCTGGGCAGCCACGTGCACTGGGACCGGAAGATCGACGGCCGGCTGGCGCAGGCGCTGATGAGCATCCACAGCGTGAAGGGCGTCGAGATCGGCGCGGGCTTCGCGGCGACGCGCCTCACCGGATCGCAGGTGCACGACGTGATCCTGCCGCGCGACCAGTGGGCGGAGCGCCCGTGGCGCCGCGCGACGAACAACGCCGGCGGCACGGAGGGCGGCATCACCGACGGCCAGGATGTGATCGCGCGGGTGGCGCTGAAACCGATCGCCACGCTGCCGCGCTCGCTGCCTTCGGCGGACCTGGGGACGGGCGAAGAGATCCCGGCGCACTACGAGCGCAGCGACGTCTGCGTCGTGCCGGCAGCCGGCGTCATCGTCGAGGCGATGATGGCGATCGTGCTCGCCGAGGCGGCGATGGAGAAGTTCGGAGGAGACAACATCCGCGAGACCGTGCGCAACTTCCGCGCCTTCGAGGCGACGACGGGCCCGCGCGATCTGCGGGAGTAGTGGGGTGAGGGGACGATGGCGTACGACCAGATCTGGCTGACGGGCTTCATGGGGACGGGGAAGTCGCGCATCGCGCGGCCGCTTGCGGCGGCGCTCGACTGGCGTCCGCTCGACATCGACACGCTGATCGAAGAAGACGCGGGCGAGCGGATCAGCGACATCTTCGCGCACGGCGGCGAGTCGGCGTTCCGCGTCATCGAATCGCGGGTGATCACGCGCGTGTCCGAGATGTCGCAGATCGTCGTCGCGACGGGCGGTGGCTCGATCCTCGCTGTCAGCAACCGGTTGCTGATGAAGCAGCGGGGCTACATCGTGTGTCTCGATGCGCAGCCGGAGACGATCGCGATGCGGCTGCGCGATTCCGGCCGCCACCAGTCCGAGCGTCCGCTGCTCGGCTCCGATGATTCGCTCGCGCGCATTGTCGAGCTGAAGGCGGCGCGGCAGGCGCTGTACGAAGAGGCGGACCTGGTGATCGGGACGGACACGCTGACGCCGGACCAGGTGACGCACGCCATCCTCACGGCGTTCCGGGAGCGGACCGCCGTCCCCAAGTCCGCGCCGTGATCGCGGTCGAGGCGCGCTCGGGGCGTTACGACGTGCACTGCCGCTGGGGCGCGCTCGACGACCTCGGGGCGCTGATGCGCGACGCCGGGCTTTCGGGCGGCGCGTTCGTGATCACCGACGATGCCGTCGGGCCGCTATTCGCCGGCCGCGCGGTGGCGTCGCTCGAGCGCGCCGGCTTCGAAGCGCACGTGCACACGGTGCCGGCCGGAGAGTCGAGCAAGCAGATGGCGACGGTCGAGCGTGTGTACGACTGGCTGCTCGAGCTGCACGCCGAGCGCGGGTCGCCGGTGGTGGCGCTCGGCGGCGGCGTCGTCGGCGACCTCGGCGGCTTCGTCGCGGCGACGTACCTGCGCGGCGTGCCGTTCGTGCAGGCGCCGACCTCGCTGCTCGCGATGGTCGATGCCTCGATCGGCGGCAAGGTGGGCGTGGACCACGCGCGCGGCAAGAACCTGATCGGCGCGTTCTATCCGCCGCGGCTTGTCGTGCAGGACACGAGCCTGCTCGCGTCGCTCCCGGCGCGCACGCTGCGCGAGGGCTTCGCGGAGGTGATCAAGCACGGCCTGATCCTCGATGCGCCGATGCTCGACGTGCTCGAACGCGACGCCGACCGCCTGCTCGCCGTCGAGCCGGAGCTGACGACCGAGATCGTGGCCCGCAACGCGGCGATCAAGGCGCGCGTGGTGTCGGAAGACGAGCGTGAGGGCGGCCTGCGGATGATCCTGAACTACGGCCACACGGTCGGGCATGCCATCGAGGCCGTGACAGGCTACCGCGACATCCGCCACGGCGAGGCGATCAGCGCCGGCATGATGGCCGCCGCCGCGATCGGTGAGCGCGCGGGCGTGACGGCCCCGCACGTCGCACACCGCCAGCGGGCGCTGTTCGAGCGGTACGGCCTGCCGCTGCGGCATCGGGGAGTCGATGCGGACGCGGTGCTGGCGGCGATCGCGCTCGACAAGAAGGTGGCGGCGAAGCGCGTGCGATGGGTGCTGCTCGAAGACTTCGGGCGTGCGGTCGTGCGCGACGACGTGCCGGAGGGTGTGGTGCGCGAAGCGCTGGCGGGGGTGGTGGGGTAGCGAGCCTGCCTGAGCTGCGCCGCCTAATGTCCAAATATCAGGACATTGCCGCATTGTCTTCTTTCCCGGACATTGCTACCATGTCCGAAAATGCAGACAGACGAACCATCCAACTCCTTCCGTCTCTATACGCCACAGTCTCTCGGCGCGGCGATCCGTCACTACCGAGAGGAACTCGGGTTGACTCAGGCTGAACTAGCTCAACGATCGGGGCTCAACAGGACGTACCTCTCCGCCCTCGAGCAAGGGAGCGAGACCGAGCAGTTGCGGCGTCTCTTCCGTGTGCTGCGGCAGCTCGGCGTCCGCATCACGCTCGAGAAGGCAGAATGGTAGACGCGCTCGCCGTCTGGCTGTACGGAGCGCACGTCGCGACGATCGAGCAACGCCGGGGGCGGATGCGCCTCGCTTATACGGACGACGCATTCGCGCGTTGGGCGCCCGGAACGCCGCTTCTGTCAGTGTCGCTTCCACTTAGCCGGGCGCCGTATCCGCACGGCCTGACGCGCGCGTTCGTGGACGGACTGTTGCCCGAAGGAGAGCCACGACAGATCATCGCGACCGAGCTGCGTCTCACACGAGACGACAGCTTCGGCCTCATCGCCGCGCTTGGCCGCGACTGTGCGGGCGCCGTGGTGATCCAGGACGTTGCGGCGCCCGCACCACCGCCGGCCACGGCGCGAACCGCCGAGCCGCTATCCGACGAGGAAGTGGCGGGCCTGATTGCAAACCTGCGTAGCGCTCCGCTCGGCGTCGACCGGCACACGCGCGTGTCGCTCGCCGGTATACAAGAGAAGCTGCTGCTGACACGCATGCCGGACGGGCGATGGGGCCGGCCGGTGGATGGAACGCCTTCGACGCACATCCTGAAGCCGCAGACTGAGCGGTTCCCGGGCATCGTCGAGAACGAGATGTTCTGCATGCGCGTCGCAACACACGCCGGTCTCGATGCGGCGGCAGTCGAACTGCGGGAAATTGGTGATCGATCCGTGCTTGTGGTCGAGCGCTACGACCGCATCACGCAAGACAATGGCGGCATTGAGCGCGTACACCAGGAGGATCTGTGCCAGGCGACGGGTACGCCGCCGGAGAAGAAGTACGAACAGGACGGCGGACCGTCGTTGCGTGAGATGGCTCGCATCATCGAGAGCGTCGCGCCGCCGGCTTCGCTCGATGCGCTCGCGGAGCGAGTCGCGTTCCACGCGGCTATCGGCAACGCGGATGCACATGCGAAGAACTACTCGCTGCTCCACGGGCGGTCCGGCAGCCTGCAGCTCGCACCGTGCTACGACGTCGTCTGCACGGTCACGTACCGCGTCGAGCATCTCGCCATGCGCATCGACGGGGTGTCGCGGCTCTCGCGGATCACGCGCGCTCGGGTTGTGAACGAGATCGCCAGCTGGGGCATGCCGCCTGAACGCGCGCACGACGCCGTCGCGCGCATCCTCGGTCGGCTGCCTTCGAGCGTCGACGCCGCACAAAGCGAGGTTCCGCAGGTCGGTCAGGACGTTGTTGCGGCGATCCGGCGCCAGGTCGCACAGCTCGAAACCGGGCAGGATGGGTGGTAGGTCCAGTTATGGAGCGGGGGACGGGGCTCGAACCCGCAACATCCAGCTTGGAAGGCTAGCGCTCTACCAATTGAGCTACCCCCGCGGGCATTCGATTATAGCCCACGACCCGGATGCCAGAGGCGCAGCTTAAAGCTACGCCGCCGCGTTCAGCAGGCCGTCGTGCCGCTGAAGCTACGCGGGGACTCTTCGGGATGCTGCCGCAGGCGCAGCTAAAGCTACGCCGCTACTCTCAGCACGCGGTGGACCAGCTGAACCTACGCGGCTACGTTCAGCACGCGGTGGTGCACTCTTAGTGACGCTGCCAGAGGCGCAGCTAAAGCTACGCCGCTGCGTTCAGCACGCCGTGGCGCAGCTAAAGCTACGCCGCCTACGTTCAGGACGCCGTGGCGCAGCTAAAGCTACGCCGCTACGTTCAGGACGCGGTGGCGCAGGTGAAGCTACGCGGCGACGTTCGACACGCTGCGGCCAGAGGCGCAGCTAAAGCTACACCGCTACTTTCAGCACGCCGCGCGCGCAGCTGAAGCTACGCGGCTGCTCCATCCCTAATGTGCGGCGGTGGGCGTGGCGCCGGGGTGGAGGACGGCGATGAGGGCGTCGGGGAGGCGCATGTACTTGTCGACGGCCCAGCCGTTGAAGTCGTTGCCGGCCTTGTCGGTGCCGGCGATCTTCCACCACGTGTAGGTCTCGGCCTGCGTCGGGCCGTCCTGGATGATCCCGGTGGTGCCGAGCGGGATGCACGCGGTGCGCTTCCCCGTCTGCGACGGCGTGTCCCGCACGCTCAGGCAATCATCGAGCCCGACGATCACCACGCGGTCGCCGACCTCGAGCGGCCAGGCGATGCCCGGCACCTCGCCGGCGTTCGGGTCGTTGTTGGTGACGGAGAGCACCTTCCAGGTAGTGTCCTTCTGCTGCTGCACCATGACCGTCGCGGTCGGATCGGAGAATGTCGGTCCGAGTGTGAACGCGAGCGTCTGGCCGCGCTGTCCGGCCGGCGTGATGCAGAGCTTGCCGATGTCGACGCCCTGCTTCGCGCTCGAGCAGTTGCCGAGGAAGGGGATGCTGCGGTTCTGCTTCACCCAGCCGGCGATGGCATCGACGGCGCCCGGCTGTTGGGGCGTCGGTGTCGCTTTGGGTGAGTTTGAGCCGGTGCTGCACGCGGCGGCGAGCATCGCACCCGTCAGAACTACCGTGGTGAACGCGAGCAGTCGGTTCCGCATGAGGATCAGCTCCTCCCTCTACCCGGAGTCATCCGGGTCCTCCGCCCTGCACCGATGCATACCGCGCGACGAAGTCGTCGTGTACGCGCCGTCCGCCCGCGACGAACGCGTGGGTGGTGATCGTCGCCGGGCCGCCTGAACGGTCCGAGATCACGCCGCCGGCTTCGCGCACGAGAAGAATACCAGCGGCAATGTCCCACGGATATACATTCAAGTGGGTGAATGCATCGAGCCTACCACTTGCCGCGTACGCGATGCCGAGCGCGGCGCTGCCGAGGATGCGCACCGACTGCACGCGCGGGAAGATGCGCGCGATGAGGGCGATCTGCGCCGCACCGAGCGCGTCGTCGTACCCGAGGTCGACGCCGATGACGGACGACGCGACGTCGTCACGCTCCGACGCGCGCAGGCGGCGGTCGCCGAGCCACGCGCCTTCGCCCTCGAGCGCGTGGAAACATTCGTCACGCATCGCGTCGTACGTCGCGCCTGCGACAGGATGGCCGTCGAGGCACAGCGCCACGGTGGTGCACCAGATCGGGATGCCCTGCGCGTAGTTCTTCGTGCCGTCGATGGGATCGATGACCCAGCACCAGCCGCGCGAGGCGTCGGTGTCCGCCGCCGTCTCCTCCGACAGCACGGCGTGGTCCGGGTACTCCCGCGCGAGGCGCTCCTTGATCAGCAGCTCGACGTCGACGTCCGTCTCCGTGACGACGTTGCCGCGGCCCTTCGAGTCGATGCGATGCGTGGTGCCGAAGCGGTCGCGGGCGAGGCGGCCGCCGGCGACCGCGGTCTCGCGCGTGACGTCGATGGCGCGGGCGCCGGATGCGGAGCGGGGCAGATCAGGCACGCGCCCAGCCTAACGCCGGAGCGCCGGAGGCGCACAAGCCGGCGCTTGCGTTACGCGCGTGAGCGGCGAAGGAGCTTCTCGATGTGCTCCCGGTGAATCCGGAGGTGCCGGTGGTTCCGCCAGAGCGCCTTCTCGACCTCCGGGGCGCTCGCTGCCTTCATGGCGTTCCGCGTAGCGCGGTGGATGGCGTCCCACGCGCAGAGCACCTCGTCGATTGTTGGGGCGTCGGCCGTGCCGACGAGCGCGAACTTCTGCGCCCTCATGCCGGTCATGCCGAGCGGGCTCCATTCCGTCTTCCTCGCGAGGAAGCCGCCCAGGTGGAGCTGCTCGGCGAAGAGCAGGTGCCGCACGTTCTCGATGATCGACCAGTCGCCGTTTGGCGGCCGCGCGGCGAGCGTCGCCGGATCGGCCGCACGCAGCAACTGTTTGAGGCGCGTACGTTCGCGATCGATGTCGGCCATCCCGGCGCGGTTCGGCTTGTCGGTGCTCCCGGGCACGCGTTCACCTCAGGCTATCGGGCAGGCTACTTGACGGCGGCGGGCGGCGCCGCGAATAGGTGCGACCGTTGCCGTATGCGCGCGCGCGGCGCGGCTCGTGCGCGCTGCGGATGCCTCAAGGGGTCGCAGCCGGATTGAATATGACATTTCCGCATCTAGGATCGAAGATGGCATGTCATCGAGCTTGCAGCCCGACCCCGCCCGGCCCGAGGGCACGCCGTGAACGAGCTGTTCGGCGTGCCGATGGCCCTGATCCTGCGCATTCTGCTCGGGATGCTTGCGGTCGCGGCCGGTACCGGCGGCTGGGTGCTGCTGCGGCACCGCGTGCTCGTCGTCATCGCCCTCCGCAACGCCCGGCGACGAATGACGCAGACGGTGCTGATCATCGTCGGGCTGATGCTCAGCACGCTCATCATTTCGGTCGCGCTGGTCATCGGCGACACCGTCCAGTACAGCATCGCCGACCGCGGCATCGCCCATCTGCACAGCGTCGACGAGACGGTGCGGCCGGTGCAGCAGGCGGGCGCCGCGCCCCCCGCGCCTGACCGATCCCCGGCGGATCTGGCGGACGACATCCGCGGCCTGCCGGGCATCGACGGGGCGATGCCGTTCATCACCGATTCGGTGCCGATGCACGACGTACGCACGGGCGTTTCGACGCGCGCGGCTACCGTGGTCGGTGCCGACACGCGGCGCACCGGCGGGTTCGACGACTTCACGACGCCGGACGGCCGCACGCTCTGGCTCTCGGACCTCCGGGACTACGAGGTGTATCTCGATGAGTCGCTCGCCGGAAGGCTGGGCGCGCATCCGGGCGACCTCGTCACGCTCTTCGCCGGTCCGCGCCAGACGGCGTTCATCGTGCGCGACATCGCCCGCGACCGGACGCTTACCGGCGCATCCGACGCCGACCCGGCGGGGCTGGTGATGCGGCTCGGGAACGCGCAGGAGCTGCTGCGGCGCTGGGGCGCGGTCGATGGCGTCGCCGTCTCGAACAGCGGCGGCACGTTCGCCGGTCTCGGCTCCTCGACCGATACGGCGACAATGCTGAACTCGTATCTTGAGTCGAGCGGCGAGCACGGCTGGACGGCGGAGGCGACGAAGCAGGTGCTGGCCGACCGCGCGGCGAGCACGGCGTCGCGGCTGACGGCGTTCTTCGCCGTGCTGGGGCTGTTCGAGATCGCGTCGGGCATCCTGCTGGTCTTCCTCGTCTTCCTCATGCTCGCGTCGGAGCGCAAGACCGAGCTGGGCGTGATGCGTGCTATCGGCACGCAGCGGCAGCACCTGGTGCAGGCGTTCCTCATCGAAGGGATGGTGTACAACGTGCCGGCGGCGGCGATCGGCTCGGCGCTCGGGCTCGTGGCGTCGATGGCGATCGTGCGGGCGCTCTCGGGGCTGTTTACGGCGTTTGGGCTGGCGATCGTCTTCCACGCGACGGCGCGCAGCCTGCTCATCGCGTACTCGGCGGGCGTCGTACTGACGTTCGTCGCCACCGTCGGCGCGTCGTGGCGGGTGAGCGAGCTGAACATCGTCGAAGCGATCCGCGGCCTCCCGGCGAGCTACGTTCGGACGCGGGCGCCGATGACGCTCGTCGCCGTCGCGCCGTGCTTCGGGCTGGCGGCCGTGCTCGCGGTCGTCGGCGCGCGGGAGTCGCAGACGCTGCCGATGATGCTGGCGCTGACGGCGGGCGTCATCGGGACGGCGCTGGCGGCGCGCTACGCCGCGGTCCCCCGCCGCCTGCTTTCCAGTGGGACCGGCGTGCTGCTCGGCGCCGGCTGGCCGCTGGGCGTCGGCGGGCGGCTGCCGGGGCTGCACGGAGCGAACAGCGGGGTGCACACGTTCGTCGTCGCCGGCCTCGTGATGATCTGCGCGACCACGTTCGTGATCATCGAGAACGCCGACGCGTTGCTCCGCGTCGTGACGGTCTTCGGCCGGCTGCGCTCGCGCCTGATCCCGGCGCTCCGCACGGCCGTCGCGTACCCGCAGACACACCGGGCGCGCAGCGGGCTGACGATCGCGCTGATCTCGCTGGTCGTGTTCTCGCTCGTGCTGATGAGCGCGATGAACGCGAACTTCGGGCGCATGTTCCTCGGCCAGGACGCGACGGGCGGCTACGACGTCATGGTGCACGAGTCGGGCGACAACAAGCTCCCGGACCTCGTCTCGGCGCTCCAGGCGACCACGTACGACACGCGCGACATTGCCAGCGTCGACCGCATCGCGATCGACGGCGGCGAGGGGGCGCAGGTGCGACAGCTCTACGGCGCCGATGGCAACGGCAGCGGCTTCGCCAGCTATCCGATGGTGGGGATGTCGCCGTCGTTCATCGAGCACAACGGCCTGAAGCTGCAGGCGCGCGCCGACGGCTACGGCAGCGACCGCGACGTCTGGAACGCGATCCTGGCGCACAACAACTTCGCCGTCATCGATGCGAGCGCGATCAACGGCGGGCAGTTCAACCTCATCGGTTCGGCAGCGTTCTCGATCCAGGGAGTCAACCCGGCGAAGGACCGGTTCGCGCCGGTGCGGCTCGAGGTGAAGGACGCGACGAGCGGCCAGACGCGGCAGGTCACCGTGATCGGCATCATCACGCTGAAGGCGGCGCAGACCTTCCGCGGCGTCTTCCTCTCGCCCTGGCTGTTCGATGAGCTGTACGGCGACGGCGGGAACAACTACGACCTCGTGCGGCTGCGTCCGGGGACCGACAGCGCCGCCGCCGCGCGGGGCATCGGCGACGCGCTCGTGCTGCAGGGCGCGGAAGCGACGGCGCTGCGCCAGATCGTCGAGGACAACCAGGCGTTCAGCCGCGGCATGCTCTACCTCTCGGAGGCGTTCATGGGTGTCGGGCTGCTCGTCGGGGTGTCGGCGATGGGGATGATCGCGTTTCGCACCGTCATCGAGCGGCGTCAGCAGATCGGCATGCTGCGCGCGATCGGCTTCACGCGCGGCAACGTGGCGCTGACGATGGCGCTCGAGTCGGTGCTCGTGGCGATGCTGGGCGTGGCGAGCGGCGTCTTCCTGGGCCTGCTGCTCGCGTCCGAGATCGTCCGCAGCAACCAACTCTCGCCGGGCGGTGCCGCCGCGTTCGCCATCCCGTGGCTGCAGGTCGGGGCGATCGCGCTCGTCGCGCTCGGCGCATCGCTCGTGATGACCATCGTGCCGGCGCGTCGCGCGGGGGCAATCGAGATCGCCGAGGCGCTGCGTTCGGCGTAGGGCGCTGCGCGCTACCTCACCCCCCGGCCCCCTCTCCAACTAGTGGAGAGCGGGAGTTTGGTTTGTATGAGGCTGCAGGTTAGTGTGCCGCGCTGAGCTGTTGCGCCGTTAGGGCTGCGCGCTACCTCAGCCCCCTCTCCAACTAGTGGAGAGGTGGAGTACCGCTGCCGCGACGGTTGCCGGAATGCGCTTGCGTGCTGGCATGAGCGCTCGTTACCCGTGCGCGGCATCGCCGTTGTGCTGCTCCGGCGCGTTCATCGCGTCCCACCAGCCGAGCAGCGCCTTCTCGATGCGGCTCCAGCGCTCGCGGCCGAGCAGGATTGCCATGCCGATGCCCAGCAGCGCCATGCCGGCGATGAGCACGATGATCCAGTTCGGGAGCGCCTGCGCGGCATCGAAGAGCACGCGCACGGCGACGACGACGAACGTCGTGAGCGCGGCGGCGAGCAGCCCGCGGCGGCGCAGCATCGCACCGAGCAGCAGGAACGCGGACGCTTCGGCGAGCAGCACCGCGAGCTGCCCCCAGCCGCCGTGGAGCGCGCGCACCGCGGACGGCACGAGGATGGTCGCCGCGCCGAGCACCTCGACCAGCGGCGCCATGTCCGCGGCCTCGGGGACCAGGCGGAAGCGCCAGAGACCAAGCGTCCCGACGAGCAGCAGGTAGAGGCCCGTCACGGCGGTGTACGCCTCGGCATCGCGGACGCCGAAGCGCCCGAGCTCGAGCATCAGCGAGACGACGAGCACGCCGCTGCCGGCGATCACGACCCAGCCGCGGCGGGCGAACGACGACTCGACGAGCGCGAGCAGGCCGGTGAGCGCGATGCCGAGCGTCGACCACTGGTAGAGCGCCGACGACTCGAAGCCGGCCGCGCCGTACAGGCCGTGGTGCGTGCCGTTCGACAGCGCGACGAAGCCGGCGGCGGGCGCGACGATGGCGTAGAGTCCGCCGGCAGCGCGCAGCGCATCGGACCAGCGGCGCGTGGACGTGCGGAGCGCGAACCCGAGCGCGTAGGCCGCGAGCCCGATCGCGCTGTAGATGGCCGGGATGACGTAGATCGCCCATGCACCGTCGCGCTGCCAGGCGGCGACGGCGCCGAAGCCGAACGCGACGGCGGGCACCGCGATCGCCGGCTCGTCTTCGTACACCGCGAGCGCGACCGAGAGCACGGCCGAGATCGTGAGCAGGAGTGCGAGGTCGTGCGCGCCGCCGGCGGTGGCGATGGCGGCGATGTCGGCCAGCAGCGCCATCGCGTACATGTGCGAGGTGAAGGCGGGGCGCCCGCGCCGGACGGCGATCGCGGCGGCGACCATGGCGAGTGCAAAGCCGAGCATCGGGTAGGAGTAGGCAGCGGCGGCGTCCTGCCCGAAGGCGACGCCACGCAGCGCGTGCACGTAGCCGATGGCGAGCGCGAGTCCGGATGCCCACAGCCACGCGAGCGCCAGCGGCATCGCCATGGCTTCGCTCCCGTCCTCGCGCCGGGCCTCGAGCGCGACCGTGCGCGTCTCATTGAAGGCGGCGAATGCGTAGAAGACGGCCGCCGCCAGGTGCACGCCAGCGGCGATGCGCGGGTAGTCCACGTACACGCCCTCGAACCCGAGCCAAGACGCTGTGATCGGGATCACGGCGGCATGCGAGAGCGCGCCGGCGTCAAGCCAGCGTGGCGCGAGCGGCCGCACGAGCGCGAGCGCGATGCCGGTGGCGGCGAGCGTGACGCCGTACCAGGGCGCGCCGGCGCCGGCGGCGTACGTGACGCCGATCGCGACGGCGACGAGGCTCGCGAGCAGCGCGGCGGACGTCGCGTACCGCGGCTTCCGCGAGGCGTCGAGCGCGAAGAACGCGGCGGCGAACGCGAAGGCGACCGGCAGGAAGACGCCGGACTGCGGCCGGTACGCGATCTCGGTCGAGGTGCCGGCGGCCACGGCGCCCAGCGCTACCGCGATGCCGGCCACCACGCCGATGCGGCCCGCGTCCATCAACTGCTCGTCGTACCCGCGCGGGAGGAGCGCGTCGAGCCTCGTGGAGCGCGGACGCTCGACGAGCGCCAGCCCGATCGCGGGCACGATCAGCGCGAAGGCGTAGTACTCGACGCTGACGCCGAGCGCGAACACCGTGGCGAGCGCCGCCGCGTACAGCGAAGCCAGCATCGCACCGAAGGAGAGCTCGCGCCGTGGCAGTAGGTCACGCGGCTGTGCCAGCGAGGCGGCGGCATAGAACAGCGCGAGCGCGCCGGGCAGCGCCACCGCGGTCCAGCGCGTCTGCAGCGCGAACGTCGTGCTGCTGCTCACGTGGGCGTACACCGAGCCGACCATGACGCATCCGGCGGTGAGCGCGGCGGCATGGGCGACGGCGACGACGATCTGCAGCGCGTCGTGCTCGCGGGCGAGCGGCAGGCGCGAGCGGACGGCCGGGAGCGACACGGCGAGGAGCGCAAGCGCGGCCGCGGCGAACGCGAAGGCGTAGTATTCGGCGCGCCAGCCGGCGCCGTACACGACGGCGGTCAGCGCGCCCGTGAGCGTGAGTGCGAACCCGAGCGCGGACACGACCTCGTCCTTCGTGGCGGCGTCGCGGGCGAGCAGGTTCACGGTGAAGAAGATGGCCGCGCTGCCGAACGCCAGGAGCAGAGACCACGACGTCTGCTGGACGTACGCGCTGTCCGGGTCGGCGGCGCTGCTCACGGAGAGGATCGCGTAGGCGACGCCGGCCGCGACGATGAGCTGCGCGACGACCATGGCGTCACGTCGGATGCTCTCGTACCCGAGTGCCGCGGGCAACCGGAGCAGGCCGAAGCGCCCGGCAGCGTAGCAGGCGGCGCCCGCCGCGATCAGCGCAAGCGCGTAGTGCTCGGGCGCGAGCCGCGTCCCGAACACCACCGAGCACGTCAGCGCCGCTATCGTCGCGGCGGCGATCCAGAGCGCGTACCGCTCGCGGCGAGCGACCGCTTCGACGGAGTAGAACGCGAGCACGAGCGCCGCGGATGGCAGCAGGAACCAGTGCGAGAACTCGTGCCGCGTGCCATCGAACCAACCGGCGGTTACCGCCGTGCCGAGCGCGAAGACCGCCGCCAGCGGGACGAGCGCGCGCGCTTCGCGGAGCCAGGCCGAGGTGA
>DASUKS010000014.1:0-13616 GCA_036278595.1 Dehalococcoidia bacterium | reverse complement strand
CTTCACCATGTCACGCCGGATCACGCCCGCTCCAACCTGCAACCTCGCACCGGACTACCGCGGCCGCTCGCTCAAGACGGCCCGGCTGTGAACTGTCAACTGTGAACGGTGAACTCACTGCCGCGCCATCTCGATGGCCGCTTCCTGCACCAGGTCCCGCGGCGGCTCCGGGCCGCTGACGTCGACGACCAGCCGGCGCAGCGTACCGGTGAACGCGAACGGCGACCGGTACTCGTCCGTCACCGGCGCACCGTTGTCGCAGCCGACCGAGAACCCCGACCCGAGCCCATACACGAACGGCACCGTGCGCGGCAGCTCGCCGTCGCCGACCTCCGTGCCATCGACGAACAGCCGCACGACGCCGCCGGCCCCGAACGGCTGCGGTCCCGTCTTCTCGAACGTGCACTGGATCATGTGCCGCCCCGGCGGGATGTGCACGTCCGCTCGCACGTACCAGCGGTCGCCGCCGAGAAAGTTGTAGGCGTAGGTGAGGGTCCCGTCCTTGATGTAGAGCGAATAGCCGCCGAAGCGCCCACCGTCCGCGACCAGCACGCCGTCCGCGCCACCCTCCGGGATCACGACGTCCGCCGAGATCGAGTGCGAGCGGTTGCGCACGTTCACCGCCGCCACGCCTTCGATCGGCGCGCCGCCCGGGTAGTACACGAAGCGCTTGCGCGACGCCCCGGGCCGCGGCCGCCCGAGCGCGCGTCCGATGCTCCGCGCGTCGAGCGGCAGTACGTTGTAGCGCCCGGCTTCCGCCCACCAGACGGACTGCAGCTCACGCAGCTTCTCCGGGTACTCGTCTGCCAGGTCGTGGGCCTCTGAAAAGTCCTCGGCGACGTGGTACAGCTCCCAGCGGTCCTCGTCGAACGGCCGCGACGGATCGGTCACGCCGTCGTAGATCATCCCCTCGGTACCGTGGTACGTCGCGGCCTTCCAGCCGCGATGGTAGACCGCGCGGTTGCCGAGCATCTCGTAGTACTGCGTCTCGTGCTTCGAAGCGGCGTCGCTGTCGTTGAGCGTCTGCGCGAAGCTGATGCCTTCGATGCGCGACTGCGTGACGCCCTTGATGGCGGCAGGCGGCTCCATTTGCAGCAGCTCGAGCACCGTCGGTGTGATATCGACCGCGTGCACGTACTGGCCGCGCAGCTCGTCCTTCGCGGCGATCCCCTTCGGCCAGTGGACGATGCACGGGTCCGCCACGCCGCCCTCGTGCACCTCTCGCTTCCAGCGCTGAAACGGCGTGTTGCCGGCCCAGGTCCAGCCGAAGGGGTAGTGGTTGAACGCGCGCGGCCCGCCCAGCTCGTCGATGCGCGGCAGGATCTCCTCGACCGTCTCCGGCACGCGGTTGAAGAACTTCGCCTCGTTGAGCGAGCCGTGCGGCCCGCCCTCCGCGCTGGCGCCGTTGTCGCTGATCACGACCGTGATCGTGTTCTCCAGCTCGCCGATCGTCTCGAGGAAGTCGAGCAGCCGGCCGATGTGGTGGTCGGTGTGAGAGGCGAAGCCGGCATACACCTCCATCATCCGTGCGTACAGCCGCTTCGCGTCGTCGTCCAGGCTGTCCCACGCCGGGATCCAGTGCGGCCGTTCGGTCAGGTCGGTACCGGGCGGCAGGATGCCCATCTCCTTCTGCCGCTCGAAGATCACCTCACGCGCACGATCCCAGCCCATGTCGAACTTGCCGCGGTACTGCTCGATCCACTCCTTCGGCGCGTGATGCGGCGCGTGGCAGGCGCCGGTGCAGAAGTAGAGGAAGAACGGCTTCTCCGGCGTCACGTTGCGAAGGTCAGTCACGAACTCGATCGCGCGGTCCGCCAGGTCCTCAGTCAGGTGGTACCCGTCCTCCGGCTGCTTCGGCTGATCGATGTGGTGGTTGTCCTCGACCAGGTCCGGATTCCACTGGTTCGTGTCGCCGCCGAGGAAGCCGTAGAAGCGCTCGAAGCCGCGTCCCAGCGGCCAGCGATGCCGCGGCGCCGCCAGGTTCATCTCCTCGTGCGGCGTCAGGTGCCACTTGCCGACGGCGTACGCCGCGTAGCCGTGCGGCGTCAGCATCTCCGACAGAAAGCCGTTCTCGAACGGGATCACGCCGTTGTAGCCGGGGAAGCCGCTCGCGTTCTCGACGATCGTCGCCATGCCGTTGGAGTGGTGGTTGCGGCCGGTGAGCAGACACGTGCGCGTCGGCGAGCAGAGCGCCGTCGTGTGGAAGTTCGTGTAGCGAAGGCCGTTCGACGCCAGCCGGTCGAGGTTCGGCGTCTCGCAGAGCCCGCCGAACGGCGACAACTGCCCGTACCCGACGTCGTCCAGCACGATGTAGAGCACGTTCGGCGCACCCTCGCGCGCCCGCACCGGCTCCGGCCACCACGGCTGCGACTCCTCGACCGTCCGGCCGATCACGCCCCTGAACTCCGGCATGCGTGTCTCTCCCCTCGCGTATGTCCGTTGCAGGGCTCCATCATCGTGCGCGGAGGCGCGTCGATCAATGCGCGCGAAGACGGAGGATAGAGGATGGAAGATGGACGGCCGCCTTCCATCTTCCATCTTCCATCCTCCATCTTCCATCTTCGCTCCGTCAGCCGCGCCTTCCGGGCGTTCACGCCGCTGTGCTACATTCACCACACCACAGCGAGGAGGTCACAAACATGACGTCACGCTCGCTCCGGTCCGCGCTCGCCTAGCGTCCCCGGACCGCCGGCCTGCCCGCACTTCCGCCTCGCGGCGCGGACCGGATCCACACGTTCGACACATCGTTCAGTGCTTGCCTGCCGCGCATCGTCGCGCCGCGGGCGAAGTTTGATTCGAGGTTACGTTTGAAGGGCTATACAACCCCGTTGAGTTTTGACGCGTCGGTCGCGCGACGGATGCGCGATGTCACCCTGGGCGACGAAGAGCACGCGGTGGCGTTCCTGCGGGCGTGGGCAGGCGAAGGCCCCGCGCTCGAGCTTGCCATCGGCACGGGCCGCATCGCCCTCCCGCTCGCCGCTACCGGCATCCGCGTCGATGGCATCGACATCTCTCCGCACGTCATCGGGCAGATGCGCACGAAACCGGGCGGCGATCGGATCGACGCCACGGTCGGCGACATGGCCGACGTCCCCGTAAGCGGCGAGTACCGTCTGATCTACGTCTGGAATTCGTTCAGCAACATGCTGAAGGTCGATGATCAGGGTCGGTGCTTCGAGAACGTCGCGAAGCGCCTCGCGCCGGACGGCGTGTTCGTCATCGAGATGGGCTCGCCGTCGGAATTGGTGGGAATGCAAGAGAATCAATACGTGCGCGCCGAGCACGTCGGCGTCGATCGCGTCGGAATCGACGTGTTGCGTTACGACCCCGCGACGCAGATGCTCGATGAGAACCACGTACGGATCTCCGCGGCCGGCGCAAAGTTCTACCCGGTTATGCAGCGCGCTACCTGGCCGTCCGAGCTCGACCTCATGGCGCGCATCGCCGGCCTGCGCCTGCGTGAGCGTTACGGCGACTGGGACGGCACCGCATGGACATCGTCGAGCAGGACGGTGGTCTCGGTCTATGGACGCTGACCGTCGTACCCACGCAATTGTTCCGTTCTTGCCTGCCGGCGCCCCGCTGCGCCGCGGGCGTTTGATTCGAGGTTACGTTTGAAGGGCTACAAGCCAGCAATGACGTTTGACGAGAGAGGCGCCGCGATGCTGAACGCCTTCCGCCGCGGCGACGAAGAGCAGGCCGTCGCGTTCCTGCGCGCTTGGGCGGGCGACGGCCCTGCGCTCGAGCTTGCGATCGGCACCGGACGCATCGCGCTCCCGCTCGCCGCGACCGGCATCCGCGTCGACGGCGTCGACGTCTCGACGCACGTCGTCGAGCTGTTACGGACGAAGCCCGGCGGCGATGCGATCACAGTAACGATCGGCGACATGGCGGACGTACCCGTCGAGGGCTCGTACCGGCTGATCTATTCCGGAGGCAACAGCTTCTTCAACCTGCTGACCCAGGACGACGAGGTGCGCTGCTTCCAGAACGTCGCGGTGCATCTCACCGAAGACGGCGCGTTCGTGCTCGAAACGATGGTCCCGGACTTCCTCTGGCGGATGGAGGAAGGGCAGTACGCGCAGGCGCAGGAGGTCAACGTCGACAGCGTGATGATCGACCTGCTGCGCCACGACCCGGTCAACCAGGTGATCGAGGAAAACCACGTCTCGTTGTCCGAGAAGGGAATTCAGATGAGCCCGGTCGTCCAGCGCTACTGCTGGCCGGCCGAGATGGACCTGATGGCCCGCATCGCCGGCCTCCGCCTGCGCGAGCGCTGGCTCGGCTGGGGCGTCGCCCCCTGGCGCGGCCGCCCGATGTCCAACAGCGATCGCATCGTCTCCGTCTGGACGAGGTAAGGCGCGCCGAACGCACTCGCGCCGTGCACCGATCGCGGTAGGGGCGGGCCTGCGTGCCCGCCCTTTCCGTCGATGCGCCCTCCCGCCTCCAGCTTCCAACGTCCCGGCAAAGCGGAGATGACACCGGCCGATAGCCCACCCATACTTCCGCACAGATGGACACCGACCCTTACGCTGATCTCGACTTCCGCACCGTCGACTCCGCGCGCGTCGACGAGCGCGACCGCCGTGCGATGCACGACCTCTTCGCCGCCTGCTACCGGCAGGCGAACCACGCCTACCTCGACAAGTCGTTCGAGACGCTGGCGCAGACCGCGCTCGCCTTCGCCGGCGACCGTCTGGTCGCGTTCGCGCTCGCGGAGCATCGCGTGCTTGACCTGCCGCGCCTGCCGGGGACGCACGTCAACCTCGCCGGCATCGCCTGCGTCGATAGCGCCTACCGTCGCCGGCACCTGTTCGTCATGCTCGAGCGCAAAGCCTCGCTCGCGTGCGGCATCGACTTCCGCGAGGCGCCGCGCGTGCTCGGCTGCGGCCGCATGGCGCACCCCGCGAGCTTCCGCGGCATGACGCGCAACCCGAGCGTCGTCCCGAAGCCCGGCGTCGCGCCGACGCCGTGGCAGCAGGAGGTCGGCGCCGCGATCGCGCGCGCGTACAACGTGCGCGACTTCAACCCCAAGACCTTCGCTGTCCGAGGCGGCGGCGCGCCGATCGGCTACCCCGTCGTCGACATGGGCGATGTCGCCCCGGCAGAGTGGCAGGTCTTTGCCGACGTCAACCGCGACCGCGGCGACTCGCTGCTCGGCATCGCCTGGACCCCGGACGCGCCCGAGGGTTGGGGGTAGGAGAGCAGGCGTCAAAGGCCGGAGGTCAGAAGTCCTGTGAACTGTGAACTGACAACGGTGAACTGACAACTGACTTACTCATCGATCAGCGGCCCGTCGAGCTCCTCGTGCGCGTTGTATGGCGTGTGCCCAAGCAGCTCGTCGATCGACTCCTCGTCGAAGCCGACCACCACCTCGCCATCGATCACCGTCACCGGCGTCCCGCTCGCACCCATGTCGAGCAGCGCCTGGCGGGCCTCCGGATCGGCGTCGACGTCGCGCTCCGTGTACGGCTGGCCGCGCGACTCGAGGTGCAGCCGCACCATCTCGGAGAACTCGCAGAACCCGCTCGAATACAGGACGACGGTGTGGTCGGTGGTGGTGGTCTGGTTACTGGTCACGGGTAACTGGTCGTCAGGCAGTAGTCGTTGGTCGTTGGGGTTCGATCCACTCGGAGATCATAGCGCAACTACTGCGATTCTCGGTGCAACCGCACTCGCTCCCCCTCTCCACCGGTTGGAGAGGGGGCGGCGGTGAGGTCACCCCGCGCCGCGTACCCAGTCACGCGTCAACTCGATGTGCCCGATGTGCAGCGACGCGTGCTCGATCACCTGCAGGATCGCGCGCCGCACCGTGATCTCGCGCGGCTCGTGCTCGCCCCACAGCTCCTTCGATGGCACGACGCGCGCTTCGAGCCGCTCGCGCGAGAGCCCGGTGAGCGCCGCCATCACCTGCTCCCGCTCGTGTTCGATCTCGACGGTGAGCCGCGAGGCGTCGTCGCCTCCGGAAGCGAACTCGCCCGGCCGGTCGCGCGTCAGCTCCTGCCCGGCCGCGATGCCACGGATCCACGCCCGCGCGTTGCCCGCAACGTGCACCGCCAACACCCAGGCGCTGTTCGCGCCCTCGACCGGCGGCCGGCGGTTCAGTTGCTCCGCCGTCATGCCCGAGATCGTCTCGAGCAGCAGCGCGAACCGCGCATCGACCGACTGCGCGTACTCGTTCAGTTCGTCGCTCATGCGTCCCTGCCTTCAACTATGAACTGTCAACCGTTGAACTGTAAACGCGGCGCTACTCAAAGTCCCAGAACGAGTCGATCAGCGCGTCGTCCAGGTCGAAGACCTGCGGGCCGTCCGATGTCTGCAGCGGCTCGGTGCGCAGGAACTCCGGGAGCTGGTCAGCGTCCCGCCCGAAGCCCGCGGCCTCGTTGAACGCGCGCTCTTCGAGCAGCACGCGCCGCCCGAGCGCCAGCACGTCGTCCGCGCTCCATTCGACGCCGTGCATTGCGGTGACGAACGAGGCCATGTCGGCCTCGACCGGGTTCGAGAACTGGCACAGCCCGACGGAGTCCACCGCCGCCATGATCAGCTGCTCGTGCCGAGACGCCTTCAGCAGCGTCTCGGGCGTCACCCCGCGCGCCGTCACCAGCCCCGCCGTGTGGTCGGCGCCCTGCGGGCTCGTCGCGTAGGTGATGCCCATGGCCTTCAGCGTGCGAGGCTCCCACGCCGGCAGCCCCTGCCCCTTCACCACCGGCACGCGCTCGATGCCGAACGTGCGCGCGACATGCGCGGTGCCGCCGCCGAGCACGCGGCCGATCGGCGAGCCGGCGCGGATGTCCTCGTCGAACGTTCGCAGCACGCCGCGCCAGTCGCCCCACGGCAGTACGCGCGCCTGCATCGCCACGCCGAACGCGTTCCCCATCTCGATCGTGTCGAGGCCGATGTCGTCGCAGGCGCGATCCATCTGCGCGACGGCGTCAATGTCATCGACCTGCAGGTTGCTGCCAAGCAGCGCGATCGTCTCGAACTCGAGCGCCGTCGTCGTGTGCACGTGCTCAGTGTCATTGAAGAGGATCGCGCATTTGATGATGCAGCCGGCCATGCACGGCAGCATCTTGCCGCCGCGCTCCGCGCCGATCTCGGCGATCTTCTGCCCGCTCAGCAGGTCCGCGGTCGTCATCGTGCCGAGCGTATGGTTCTTCACCGGCAGCGAGTGGACGTTGTCGCGGTTGACGAACTTGATCACGCCCGCCGTGCCGTACTTCGAGAGGTTCTGCGTGCGCGGGTCGTCGCGCACGACGCGCGAGAACTCGAGCATCGCAGTCCGGAACGCGTCCGGCACCGCCGCCTCGACGTTCTTCGCGCCGCCGTCGTTTACGACGATCGCCTTCAGCCCCTTCGCGCCCATCAGCGCGCCGAGCCCGCCGCGCGCGGCGTGCCGCGTCGGCCGCCCCTCCGGGTCGTTGACCGCGATCGTTGCCGCCGCCATGCGCATCTCGCCCGCCGGCCCGATCGTGATCACGGCGCGCTGGTGTGCGGGCGCGCTCTCGAGCAGGCGGGCCTGCGTCTCGTAGTTGCCGAGACCGGTGAGGCCGTCCGCGCGCTCGAAGTGCCAGGCGCCGTCCGCCGCGATGTGCAGCACACGGAGGCCGCCGTCCTCCGGCGCCCCTTCGACGATCACCGCCTTGATGCCGAGCTTCGCCAGCTTGTGCCCGAGCACGCCGCCGACGTTCGACTCCTTGAGCCCGCCCATCAGCGGGCTCTTGCCGCCGAAGGACGTGCGCCCGGACGTCGTGATCGCCGTGCCGCCGAGCAGTCCCGGCGCGAACACGAGCTTCGCCTCCGGCGCCAGCGGGTGCACCCGCGGCTCGACCTCCGTCGCCACGACGTGCGAGGTCAGCGCCCGTCCCCCGAGCAGCCGCCACTCCTCGGGTACCGGCTGCTCGCTGACGTGCATGCGGGACATATCGACGCGGAGGACCTTCGCCATCGCAGACCTCGACCGGCAGTACGCGGGGACGGCGCATTATGACAAGGCACGTATCCGAGCCGCCAGATCGAGCTTGACTCCCCCTCTCGCGCCGCTTCCCACCCGCCGATCATTACGGCAGGGTTCACAGCCCCGCGGCGGCTGTTCATGTGGTCGCAACGCGGCGCTGTTACGATGGCCATGATGCTCGAAGAGCGCATCGAAGAGCTGAAAGCGATCATCGCCGGCAACGACGGAAGGAACGCGGCCGACTCCCGCTTCGCGCGTGCCGTCGACGAGCTCGTGAGCGCGGTCTACGACGATATCGGCGAGATCAGCCACATCAGCACACGCGCGCTGTTCGACCTCTTCATCATCAAGGTGCTCTACGTCGGCCGTCACAGCAGCGACGCGCGCGTGCTCGACTACCTGGGCGAGCTCCTCGACCGCTACCTCTACGCGCGCGAGATGTACGCCCCCGGCGATGCGGCCGACGCGAAGCCGCGGACGCTGTACTTCTCGGACGTCCTCGACGGCGAGAAGGCGCTCGAGCAGCTCGACGACCGCTTCGACGCCTACCGCCGCTATGCCGACACCGCGCTGTTCGTCGCCGGCATCTTCCCGGCGAGCGTCGCGCCGAAGCGCGTGCCGCGCGGCAAGCCGATCGCGCGACATCGCACCGGCGTCGACCCCGCGTACTACGTAAGCACCGGCAAGACGATGTACCGCATGGCGGCGCAGGAGCGGCGCGCGGAGCAGACGTCCCAGCGGGCGACGCTGCTCAAGCTCGGTGAGTATTTCGAGGTGTACGCCGACGCGCTGAACGAGATGAGCCGACGCTACATCCTCGGCTTCGACCTCGAGCTCATGTCGAACAAGATGCTCGACAGCTTCAACCGCTACCGCGAGACCGGCGACGAGCGCGCGCTCGACACCGCCCGCCGCTACGCCTCCATCATGCGCCTCGACCGCGCGCAGTTCCCCGCGCTGTTCGAGCAGTAACGACCGCAACGGCTGCAGGCCCGCGCGCCGAGGGCCGTTGTCATTCTGAGCGAAGCGGAGAATCTCTCCGAAAGCCGCACGAGTCGTGGCTGAAGCAGGTTCGTCGGGTAGTGCAGCAAACGCCGCTAGCGACTGATCGCCGTCCGCAGACCGTGCATCCGCAGGATGAGCGCGATCTCGCTCCCGTGATGCACCTCGTGCCACATCACGCGCCAGAGCACCCACCCGGGCGTGATCGTGCGGGTGACCCCGAACGCGTCCTTCTTCGTCACGGCTGTTCCGAGATCGGACAGACTCCAACGGTCGATGCAGCCTTCAATCACTCCCCACGTCTTCTCGAACGCCGCGATCACCTCGTCGGCGCTGCGCGGCTGGTCCTCGTTGTCCTCCCACCCGGCCCATTCGAGCGACACGCCCGCCACCGTTGCGTGGTCCACGCGGAACATTTGCGCCAACCCGCCGTCGTCCTCGCCGAGCATCCTGCACAGCCAGTAGAGCCGGCCGCCCGCCATGTTGCTCGCGAGCTGCCAGATCGCCCACTCGCCGGGCGATGGCCGCAGCTGCATCTGTTCGGGCGTCAGCGGCCGCAGCGAGTCGAGCAGCATCCGCTGCTGCTCCGCCCAGCCGTCGTACAACGCCTGCAGTTCCGGTGCGCTCATCGCACCGAGCATAGGCCCGCGGCAGCGAGAACGTCCATCCCGCCCACAAACAATCTGTGAACTGTCCACTGTGAACTGTGAACTCCTCTCCGGTGCTACGATCCCAGCACGATGGCAATCGAACCGAAACAGCACGCGCAGCCGCCTGACGGCTTCGACTGGGATGCGTGGATCGAGGACCGGCGCGAGGTCTTCGAGCGGCGCGTGTCGTTCAACGCGCACTGCGGCCTCAAGCTCGACGCCGCCGGCCCCGGCTGGGCGCGCATCACCATGGCGCTCGTGCCCGAGGTGCTAAACCCGTTCGGCGTCGCGCACGGGGGCGCCATCAGCGCGCTCATCGATTCGGTAGCGGGCACCGCGGTCGCCGCGGGCACGCTCCCGGACGACCGCATCATGGGCACGATCGACCTGCAGGTGCATTACCTGGAGCGCGCGACCGGCCACCAGCTCGTCGCCGAAGGCCGCGTGGTGCGCGCCGGCAAGGCGATCGCCGTCGCCACGGTCGACGTCCGCAACGACGCCGGCGCGCTCGTCGCGATGGGCACGGCCACCTTCCGCCTCGGCGCCCCCGGCATGAAGCGCAACGAAGACTAGGCGCTGCGCGCGGTCGCAGGTCGCAGGTGGGCGGTTTCCGAGCGCCTGGTTGGGCGGTCAACGTAGCGGCGTAGCTTTGGCTGCGCCTCTTGCGCGTTCTCCCTCTCCATGATGTGGAGAAGGGCAGCCGAACGGTCGCCGCAGGAGACGTGGTGAGGCGCGCAGCGCCAGATCTGTGAACTGTAAACTGTGAACTGTTCACTCCCGGAGGCCGCATGCCCGATCCCAAGCGCCCGCGCCCGAAGAAGGAAGACGAGGCGACGAAGAAGCGCCGCGAGATCGACGAGAAGTGGGCGACCTACGAGCGCGCGCTCATACTCACGGCGCACCCCGACGACGCCGAGTTCCTCGCGGGCGGCACGATCGCGAAGATGTGCGACCTCGGCTGGGACGTGCGCATCTGCGTCGCGACGAGCGGCGACAAGGGCACGCGCAACCCGGACATGCGGCGCCAGGAGCTGGCCGCCATCCGCGAGGCGGAGCAGCGCGCGGCGGGCGACGTGTTCGGCCTCAGCGAGTGCATCTTCCTCGGCTACCCGGACGGGTTCCTCTTCGAGACGGCCGAGCTGCGGAAGCAGGTCGTCGCGCTGATCCGGCGCCTGAAGCCGGACGTCATCGTCAGCTGGGACGGCTACCGGCCCGGCTTCAACCATCACGACCATCGCGTCATCGGCCGCGTCGTGCGCGACGCGCTGTACCCGGCCGCGCACGACCCGCTGTACTTCGCGGAGCTGCGCGAGGACGGCCTGCAGGCGCACCGCACGGCGGAGCTGCTGATGGCCGGCACGAACGAGCCCGACTTCCACGTCGACATCGAGCCGTACCTGGAGAAGAAGGTCGATGCGATCCTCTGCCATACCAGCCAGATCGACGGCCGCGCCCGCGACGACATGCTGAAGGGCTGGCGCGCCGCCGCGAAGAAGGACCGAGAGCGAAAGAAGCGCACCGGCTACACCTTCTCCGAGTCCTTCAAGCGCCTCGAGTTCCGCCGCCCCGCGCCGCCGTACGCGGCCACCGACGCCAAGCAATCCACCCCGGCGGTGCAGTCGGCGGTGTCTTAGAGCGTCCCCACACGCTCGATCCGCTACCGGAACAGGTGCGCTAGGATGGATGTCGCGTCTTGGGCGGGCGAGCGGGCGAGGTGTGATGGAATCCCTGGCGTACCACTTCTTCATCGCGGCGTACGTGCTGGCGCTGGCCGCTTCGGCTGCCTACCTGGCGCTACCCCTCTGGCCGCGCGTCAGCTATCGCACCGCGGCGACGACCGCCGGCACCAACATGACCATCGCCTCGAAGAGTGAGCCGCCGCCGTTCGTGGCGCCCTTCGCCACGGGCGTCAGTTGGATGATGCTGCTGGCGCTCACGTGCTCGCTGGCCTTCCGATGGGCCGCCGCCGGCCATCCGCCCTACGCCAACATGTACGAGTACACGATCGCGCTCGGCTGGGGATCGTCGCTGTTCTACGTCATCTTCGAGCGTGTCTACGGCCAGCGCTCGCTCGGCGCGGTGCTCTTCCCCGGCATCGCCGCGCTCTTCACCATCTCACTCGTCTTCTTCCCCGAGCACATCGAGCCGCTCATCCCGGCGCTCCAGGCCAACCGCATCCTGGCGATCCACGTCGGCATGATGATGCTCTCCTACAGCGCGCTCTCGGTGTCCTTCGGCGCGGCGGTGCTGTACTTCGTCCAGGGCGGCCAGCGGCGCTTCGCCCGCCTGCCTTCGAGCAAGAAGCTCGACGAGATCGCCTACAAGTCCGTGCTCGTCGGCTTCCCGATGCTCGCGTTCGGCATCGCGCTGGGCGCCTGGTGGGCGAACTCCGCATGGGGCCGCTACTGGGGCTGGGACCCGAAGGAGACCTCGGCGCTGGTGACCTGGCTGATCTACGCCGGCTACCTCCACGCCCGCGGCCTCAAAGGATGGAAGGGCAACCGTTCGGCGGCGATCCTGATCGTTGGCTATGCGGCGGTGCTCTTCACCTACTTCGCGGTGAACCTCTGGGTCAGCGGCCTGCATTCGTACGCGGGGGTGTGAGCGCGGAGCAGTTCAGTCACCAGTTCACAGTCATTAGTTCATAGTCAATAGTTCATAGTCCTGCGTGGTAGTTCACGCGGACGTCGATCCTGGCGTATGCTGGTGCCCGTCCGCCGGTTGGGGAGGGAACACCGGATGACTGTGCATCGGCGACGCCTGCCCCCGCTCATCGCGCTCGTTGCGCTTTCACTCGTTGCCCTCGTGCTCGCCGCGTGCAGCGGGTCATCTTCGAAGGTTGTGGTGGAGCCCGGCCTGCAGTCGCAGCACGCCGCGACGCAGACCGCCGGCCCGCCGCCGATACCCACGCACGAGCCGGTGACCCACCTGCTCTTCACCGGCGATGTCATCCCGGCGCGCTGCGTGTACGCGCGCATCCAGGCGCTCGGCGGCGACTGGACGCTGCCGTTCCAGCCCCTGCACGACGTCCTCAACGCCGCCGACATCACCATCGGCACGCTCGACGCCACGATCTCCGACGCCGGCACGCCTATCGGCTGCGTCGAGACGTTCTCGCTCATGGGCCCGGCCGCCGTCGCCCCCGGCCTGAAGTACGCCGGCTACGACGTGATCTCGCACGCGGCCAACCACATCAAGGACTGTGGCGTGAATGCCTGCGGCAACGACGCGATGATCCAGACCGACATCAACCTGCGCGCGCAGGGCATCCTCACCGTCGGCGACGGCGCGAACCTGGAGGACGCGCGCAAGCCGGTCGTGGTCGAGCGAAACGGCATCCGCTTCGCCTTCCTCGCGTACGACGACATCGCCGACTACTACCACGCGACCGCCGACCTGCCCGGATCGGCGCCGATGGACCCCGCTACGGTCGGCGAGGACATTGCCGCGGCGCGGCAGCTCGCGGACGTCGTCATCGTGATCCCGCACTGGGGCATCGAGTACACAACGCCGCCGTCGGACCGGCAGCGCGAGTTCGCGCGCGCGGCGGCGGCTGCGGGCGCCGACCTCGTGATCGGCAACCACCCGCACTGGGTTCAGGCGCACGAGCAGATTGGCAGCACGTTCGTCGCATACGCGCTCGGCAACTTCGTCTTCGACCAGGACTGGTCGCTGGAGACGCAGCAGGGCGCCCTGCTCGACGTCACCTTCACCGGCACGAAGGTCACCGCCACGAAGTACACGCCCATCCACATCTACGACCAGTACCAGCCGCGCCTCGCCCCGCCCGACGAAGCCGCCGCCATCATGCAGCACGTCGACGCGGCCAGCGCCGCGCTCGCGGCCGGGCAGTAGTGGCGGCACCCAGAGTGTCATTCTGCGCCGGCTGCCATTCTGAGCGAAGCGAAGAATCACTCCGATCGCAGCGAGATCGCCGGCTTCAGCAGCGTTCCTTCGTCAGCCTTCGCACGCATCGCGCGCCGAACCCTGATCCGGTACGCACCCATCGC
>DASUKS010000013.1:0-9816 GCA_036278595.1 Dehalococcoidia bacterium | reverse complement strand
GATCCCGAGTCGGTGGCCGCACGCAGTTACATCGATCTCGGGACGGTGATCTCCGGCGGCCGCGTCGAACCGGCGCGCAAGACACTGTCGCCATTCAAGTGGCTGTCAGGCCGCACCGCTGTCGCAGAGGGGAGCTGATCCATGGCGATCGACACCACCACCTTCAACAACGCACAGCCGACCCCCGACGACGTGCAGCACACCGGCAGTGAGGACTGGACGACCGTCGTCCAGGAGATCCACCTGCGGCTTCTGCAGGACATGGACTTCAACTCGGTCGACCGGCTCGGCCCCGGTCAGGCCCGCCAGGCCGTGGAAGGCGCCGCGCGCCAGCTGCTCGCGCAGATGCACCCGTCGCTGCTCGGCGAAGATCGTGAGTTCGTCATCTCACGCATCCTCGACGAGGCCGTAGGCTTCGGGCCGATCGAGCCGCTCCTGCGCGACGTCTCCATCTCTGAAGTGATGGTGAACTCGCCCGACGAGGTCTACTTCGAGCGCGACGGCGTCATCTATGTCGCGCCGTACCGCTTCCGGGACAACCTGCACATCATGCGCGTCGTCGAGCGCATCATCGCGCCGCTCGGCCGCCGCGTCGACGAGTCGTCGCCATACGTCGACGCGCGCCTGCCCGATGGCTCGCGCGTCAATGTGGTCATTCCGCCACTGGTGCCGAAGAGCCCGGTGCTCACCGTCCGGAAGTTCCGCCCCGACAAGTACCACGTCGCGGATCTCGTCGCGAACTCCACATTCACGGAGTCCGTCGCGGACTTCTTCCGCGCCTGCGTGCAGCAGCGGCTCAACATCGTGATCTCCGGTGGTACGGGCACCGGGAAGACCACGCTGCTCAACTCCATCTCCGAGTTCATCCCGAGCCGCGAGCGCGTCATCACGATCGAGGACCCGATCGAGATGAAGCTGCAGCAGACCCACGTGATCTCGATGGAGGCGCGCCCGCCGAACATCGAAGGACGAAACGAGGTCACGCAGCGCGACCTGGTCCGGAACGCGCTCCGCATGCGCCCCGACCGGATCATCATCGGCGAGGTCCGCGGCGCCGAGGCGTTCGACATGCTCCAGGCGATGAACACCGGCCACGAGGGGTCCCTCACGACCGTGCACGCCAACTCGCCGCGTGATGCGCTCTCCCGCATCGAGAACATGGTGCTGATGGCCGGCTTCGATCTGCCGATCCGCGCGATCCGCGAGCAGGAGGCGGCCGCGCTCCACCTCGTGCTGCAGCTCGTGCGCCATTCGGACGGCAAGCGGCGCGTGAGCAACGTCAGCGAGATCACCGGCCTCGAGAGCGGCGTCGTGACGATGCAGGAGCTGTACCGGTTCGATCAGACGGGAGTTGATGCGAGCGGCGCGATCACCGGCGGCCTCGTTCCGACCGGCATCACGCCGACGTTCGCCGAGCGCTTCCGCAAGGCCGGCGTCAACATCGAGATGGGCATCGCCGCGATGAGGTGGTAGGTCATGGAATTTCTTGCGGCCTTCACGATCGCCGGCGCACTGTTCTTGTTCGCGGTGTACGCGATTCGCTCGCGCAGCTTGCGGCCGACGGACGCACGGCTCCTTAATCTGGCCGACTCCGTGCCGCAGCAGGTGTCGGATACCGAGCAGCGCTTCCTCCGTCAGGACGCGTCGGGCATCCCTGCAGTCCGCCGTTTCCTGGCGTCCCGTGGGTACGCGGACCGCTGGGCGTTCGACCTCGAGCGCGCCGGAGTGAAGATGAGGGCCGGCGAGTACTTCCTGATGCGTGCCGTGCTCGGGATGGTGACGCTCCTCCTGTTCGCCGTCATCGGCCGGAACGCCCTCGCCCTTCTCGTCGGGATCCTGGCGGGCTTCATCATGTTCATGCTTCCCGCCTTCTGGCTCGACTTCGCCGTCAAGCGGAGAATCGGTGCCATCGACAAGCAACTGGTGGAGGCAGTGACGCTCATCGCCGGGGCCCTGCGGTCCGGCTTCGCCTTCAGCCAGGCGCTCGACGTCGCCGCGGACCGCCTCGGCCCTCCGATCTCGATCGAGTTCAACCGCGTGCTCCTCGATGTCAACCTCGGCGCGAGCACGGAGGAGGCGCTGCGTGCGTTGAACGCGCGGCTCGCGAGCGATGACGTCGATATGGTGGTGACGGCCATCCTCATCCAGCGGAACACCGGCGGCAACCTGGCCGAAGTGCTCGACTCAGTGACCGAGACGATGCGCGATCGCGAGCGCCTGCTCGGAGAGATCAGGACGCTGACGGCGCATCAACAGCTGACCGGATGGGTGCTCTCCATCTACCCGATCGTGCTCGCCGGCGTCTTCTTCCTCATCAGCCCAAACACGACCAAACTGCTGTGGACCACGGGCCCGGGGTTCGTGCTGCTGGTCATCTGGGGAATCCTGAACATCAGCGGCATCTTCGCGGTGAGGCGCATCCTGAACATCGACATCTAGGAGATCGAACATGGCCCTTCTCATCGCCGTCATGGTGTCGTCGTCAGTGTTCCTGGTTGCCCTGTGGTTCACGCGCAGCAAAAACCAGATGGAGCTTCGTCTGCGTGGCCTCGGCGAACAGCAGCGCATGATCGTCGAAGAGCACGACACGTTCAGTCAGCGCGTCGCTTTCCCGTTCGTGAATGCGGTTGTCACGCGCTTCATCGACATCCTGCCCACCAGCATGATCGGCCGCGCGCGCAGGCAGCTCATCGTGGCCGGCGAGAAAATGAGCGTCTCGCAGTTCTTCACCATCGTCCTCATCGCGGCGACCGCGATCCCGGCCGCGTTCTTCGTCATCGCGCTGCTGGCGACCGGTGGATCCCTGAACAAGGTCGTGGTGATCGGCCCTCTCGTCCTGATCGGACTTGGGCTCTTCATCCCGTTCATGGTGCTTCGCCGCGTCGCGAAGAACAGGCAGAAGCGGATCTGGCGCGCCATGCCCAACGCGATTGACTTGCTGACGACGTGCGTCGAGGCGGGCCTGAGCCTCGACTTCGCGCTCCAGCGCGTAGCCGACCGCTACCGCGGCGCGCTCTCCGACGAAATCCAGCGCATGCTGCGCGAGGTGGCGCTTGGCAAGACTCGCCGCGATGCGCTGAAGGACATGGCAGAGCGGATCGAGGTGCCGGACCTGATGACGCTCGTGAACTCGATCATCCAGGCCGAAGTGCTCGGCACCAGCATCGGCCAGGTGCTGCGTGTGCAGGCCGCGCAGCTCCGGATGCGCCGCCGGCAGGCCGCCGAGCAGCAGGCGCGCCGCGCGCCCGCCAAGATGGTCTTCGCGCTGGTCTTCCTGTTTATCCCGTCCATGTTCATCGTCACGATCGGCCCCATCGGACTCAACCTCATGAAAGTCGTCAGTGAGCACTAGCCATACGCGGCGGAGAGCGGCGCCGGCTGTTCGCAGGGGTAGCGCATGAATGCCTTTGGTGTCCTGCAGCTTGCTCCGTCCGCGCCGCGGCCGCTGCTCGATGAGGTTTACTGGCTGCTCATCGCCGCGGCGAACGACGGCGCCTTCACCTCGGACACCCACGCCCGCATCAACGCGATCAACGAGGCGTATCGCGAGATCATCGCGGCCGACGCGGCGCCTGGCGCGGTCGTGCCTCCGCCGCGGCGTGTGCAGAAGCGGCTCTTCGGAAAGCCACGCGTCGTCGTCGCTCGCGTCACGCACTACCAGGCGCTGCACCTCATCCCCGCCGCCGAGGGGAATGTGCTCGACGTCGCGTATCGCGTAGTTGCGGGCGCGTACGCACCCTACTCCCCGGAGCGGGAGCGCGTCGAAGAGGCATACGGGGTGTTGCGCGACCCCGAATCACGTGCGAAGTACGACAAATCGCTCGGCGTCACGCCTGAGGAACGCGCCGGACGTGCGCTGGTCGTGTCCGCCGATCGCGAAGCGCCACCCGTCGGGGCTACGGCACCCGCGCGCGAGGACGCAGCCGCACCCGCCGTCGAGCCGCCGGCAGCGGCCTCCGCCGATCCGGAAGCGCCAGCCGGCGCGACTCCCGTACCTGTCGCAGTCGCCGAGCCCGAGGTGCAGCCTGCGGCGGCGGCAGTGGCCGCGCCCGAGCCCTCACCCGCACCGAAGGTCCCGCCGGTGCGCGCCGCGCCGGAAGCCGT
Organism: Dehalococcoidia bacterium; assembly: GCA_036278595.1. Classification (GTDB taxonomy): domain Bacteria; phylum Chloroflexota; class Dehalococcoidia; order DSTF01; family JACRBR01; genus JADMII01. The sequence continues at coordinate 5,712 of DASUKS010000013.1, read as the reverse complement.
GCGCCAGAGGCGGATCATCCCCTTCGGCCGCCGCGGCCGTCCCCGCACGGAAACCGTTGCCGCCGCGCCGCCACCAAAACCCGATGTCACGGCGCCACCACCGGCGATCCGGGAGCCATCGGCCGAACAGACGGCGACTGGCCGCATCGCCGCGCTCGGGGACGATCGCCCCGCGGTCACGCCGCCGCCGTCGCCGGTTGCCATCCCGACCATCGGCGTGGCCGGAGGCGACGCCGCGGTCGTGTTCACCGCCGGACCGCTGCGTGGCCGCCAGGTCGAACTCGGCGAACTCCTCGAAATCCCGGCCGCCGACGACATCGAGGAGCACCCGGGGCGGATCAGCCGCTACGGCGAACGGTTCGTGTTCCGCGCCCGCCCCGACGTAAAGGCGGCGGTCAACGGAGAGCCGCTCGCCCTGCCACTGGTCTTCCTCGATGACGGCGACGAGCTCGACGTCGCGGGCCATACCCTGCGATTCAGCCTCAATACGGTAAACCATGCGGCCGAGGAGTCCCGGCAGTCGAGTTAGCCTCGGCGTTCGGACAGTGCGGCGTCTGAATCGCCGTGCGAGGGGCAACCTTCCCTAAGCCGCGCGAGATTACGAAACAAATTCGCCCCTCCCGCCGTTTGGAGAGGTGCGCCGGCGTGTCAAGGGGCACGGTTCAAACGGCGTCCGCGCCGTCATACAATGGGCGCTGCGGCTTTACATAGAACCACGGAAGGGGCACCCCCGATGACCACCCTCGCCGAACCCACCTCCAGCCTCATCGCCGAGCCGATGACCGTCGCCGACCTCGGGCTTGACCGCGGCGTCCTGCTCGACCTCGTGCTCAAGACGCTGTTCTACCGCGGCCGCATGACCCGCAACGAGCTCGCCGACGAGCTGAAGCTCTCGGGCGCGATCCTGCAGGAGGTGACGCAGGCGCTCACGATGGACGCGCTCGCCAGCGTGCTCGGCGCCGAAGGCAGCGGCCCCGCCGGGTACATGTACGCGCTCACGCAGAAGGGCCTCGAGCGCGCCGAATCCTCGTTCAACCGCAGCGGCTACGTCGGCCCGGCGCCCGTGCCGCTCGCCGACTACGTCGCCCAGGTCGGCATGCAGAGCATCCGTGACGCCCGCTCGACGCGCGAGCAGGTGAACCGTGCGCTCGAGAACCTGGTGCTCAATGAGCAGACGCTCTCGCGCGTCGGCCGCGCCGCGGCGTCACGCAAGGCCACGCTCGTGTACGGGGCGTCCGGCAACGGCAAGACGACCATCGTCCGGGCCCTCGCCGACGTGATGGAAGGCAGCGTGCTGATCCCGTATGCCATCGAGATGGTCGGGCAGATCGTGCACCTCTTTGACCCCTCGAAGCACCAGATCGTCGAAGACGACGTCCGCGGCTCCGAAGGGAACCTCCTGCGCGCCCGCCACGACCGGCGCTGGGTGCGCATCCGCCGCCCCGTGATCTGGACCGGCGGCGAGCTCACGCGCCAGAGCCTGGAGCTGATGTACGACGAGAGCAGCAAGGTCTACGAGGCGCCGCTGCAGCTCAAGGCGAACGGTGGCGTGCTGATCATCGATGACTTCGGCCGCCAGCAGATGCCCGCGGTCCAGCTGCTGAACCGCTGGATCGTCGCGCTCGAAGGCGGGCTCGACCACCTGACGCTGCACACCGGCCAGGTGATCGAGATCCCGTTCGACGTCCTCCTCCTCTTCTCGACGAACCTCCCGCCGGACCGCCTGGCCGACGAGGCGTTCCTGCGCCGCATCCGCTACAAGGTTGAGGTGCCGAACCCGAGCCACGACGAGTACCGCGAGATCTTCCGCCGCGAGTGCGACCGCCAGGGCGTGCCGTACGACGAAGACGCGGTCTCGCACGTCATGTACGCCTGGTACGAGCAGCACAAGCGCGAGCTGCGCGGCTGCCACCCCCGCGACCTGATCGACGCCATCGTCGATGTCGCGCGGTACGACGACCATCAACCGCGCCTGACGCCGGCCGCGCTCGACGAGGTGTGCACGACGTACTTCCTCAAGCCCATGAACGCGCCGACGTAGCCCCGCCGAATCGGCTACCTCGCGCCGTTGACAGCACCGGCCCGCCGCGCAATACTTCGGCATCACCGAAATAAATTGCGCCGGGCTCGTGCCGGCGTGGCAGGAGGCGCACATGGTGCAGGCGACGGCGGAGGAGTTCTCCCTCTTCGACAACCCCGAACTCGGCGACCCCTACCCGATGTTCGCGATGCTGCGCGCCAACGCCCCCGTCGTGAAGATGGGCTCGTCGGGTCTCTGGGCGGTCGCCCGGTACGACGACGTGCTGCGCGTCCTCCGCGACAACGAGACATTCTCGTCCGAAGTGAGCGCCGAGGTGCTGCGCGGCGAGCCGGCGCGCCGGAGCATGATCTTCAACGACCCGCCCGTGCACACCCGCCTCCGCGGCCTCATCTCGAAGGCGTTCACCCCGCGCATGATCGAACTCCAGCGCTCCTTCGTCGAGGCGAACTGCGCCCGCATGGTGGACGCGATGTGCGCGAACGATGAGGCCGACATCATGGCCGGGCTCGCGTACCCGCTGCCGGTCGGCGTCATCGCCAACATGCTCGGCGTCGCCGATGGCGACATGGCCACGTTCAAGCGCTGGTCCGACGCCATCATCGGCAACGTCGCGGTCGCGCTCATGGTCGGCGACGACGGCTCGCTCGACGAGCTGAACGCCGAGTTCGACGCCTACTTCAAGGAGCGCCTCGACAAGCTACGCGTGGAGCCCGAGGACAACCTGCTCAGCGGCCTCGTGCACGCGGAGACGGACGAGGGGCGGCTGAGCGAAGAAGACCTGCTGATCATCTGCCGCCTGCTACTCGTCGCCGGCAACGAGACGACGACCAGCCTGATCGTGAACTCGATCCGCGTCTTCGCGGAGTTTCCGGAGGTGTTGAGCGAGCTGCGCGCGCACCCGGATCTTGTGCCCGTCGCGATCGAAGAGATCCTGCGCTACTACGCGCCCTTCGCCGCCACCTTCCGACGCGCGACCCGCGACGTCGAGATCGCCGACGTGACGATCGCGAAGAACGACCGCGTGCTGCCGCTGATGGCTTCGGCCAACCGCGACGAGCGCCAGTTCGACCGTCCGGACGAATTCATCATCGGCCGTGACCCGAACCGCCACCTGTCGTTCGGCATGGGCATCCACTACTGCCTGGGCGCACCGCTCGCCCGCATGGAAGGCGCGGTCGCCATTACGACGCTGCTCAAGCACATCACCGGCGTGCGCGTCATCACCGACGTCGAGCCCGGCGTCTTCCTCCGCCCCGGCGGCCCGGAAGAGATGATGGTGAGGTGGGAGCGCGTTCACAGTTAACAGTGGACAGTTCACAGTGCAGGGTTGTCACGCCACGACTGTGAACTGAAAACTGTGAACTCTTAACTCCCTGGCGCCAGCGCCCGCAGCCAGTCGAGGGACTGCCGCGCGCGCTCGGCCGGGTCGGCCGATGCGGGCAGGAAGTTGAGCACCGGCACGGTGACACCGGCGTCGACGTAGGCCTGGATCTTTCGGCGGCAGGTCGCGGCGTCGCCGAAGATGATCAGGTCTTCGATCGTCTCCGCCGGGATCGCGGCCGTCGCGGTCTTGCGGTCGCCGGACGCCCACGCCTCCCACATCGGCCGGAGGAGCTCGCCGCGCCCGAGCCATTCGTGGAACTTCGCGTACACCGGCACCGTCAGGTAGCCGGCGATCGCCCGCCGCGCGAGGAAGTCGACGACTTGCCGGTCCTCCGCCATGCAGACGAAGATGCGGCACACGACGTCCATCTGCGACGGGTCCTTACCCGCCTGCCCGGCGCCCTTGCGCGCCGCCGCGACGGCCTTCGGCACGTCGTTGGCGCCGAGCCAGTTGATGATCGGCCCGTCGGACTCGGCGCCCGCGAGCGTCAGCATCTTTTCGCGCAATGCGGCGATGTAGAGCTTCGGGGCGGGCGCCATCCGGCCGCGCGAGAGGCGCATCCCGTCGACGCCCAGCGTCTGCAGCTTCTCGCTAACCTTCTCGCCCGCGAACGCGCGCTTGAGCAGCGTGGCCATGTCCCGCACGCGGCCGTACGGCTTCGCGAACGGCACCCCGTTCCAGCGCTCGACAATCACCGACGACCCTGAGCCGATGCCGAGCGACATGCGCCCCGGCGCAGCTTCCGAGACCGCCATCGCCGACATCGCGAGCGTGAGCGGCGAGCGCGTGTAGACGTTCGCAATGGCGGTGCCGAGCTGCAGCCGCTCGGTCCACTGGCCCGCGAGCGCGAGCGGTGTGAAGCAGTCGATGCCGTCGATCTCGTACGACCACGCGTCGGTGTAGCCGATGCGCTCGGCCTCCTGCAGCGCGTCCTTGTGCGCGTGCAGGGGGATGCCGTCGAACGGAAATGTGAAGCCGAATCTGGCCATGGCGGCATCATCGGTGATGCGCGGGGCTACGGCAACCGCTGCGGGCTACAGGCAGAAGCCTTCGAAATCCACTCGGCAGGAGTTCGTGGCGATGAAGTCCGTCACCTTGTCCGCGTCGAAGCTGCCGTACGCGAACGTGAGCACGCGCGTCCACGACGACAGCCCGATCGTGCCGGGCACGAGGTCGCCATCGTGCGCCATCACCACGCGGTCGTGCTCGTCGAGCCGGTCGCTGACGATGCGCTCGAGCTGGTGCTCGATGTCCATGCAGGCCTCGTCGTCCGCCGCGCAGTTCCAGCCGACGAACACGCCCGCGTGCTCGAGGATGTGCGGGATCGCCGAGCGCGGGATGTCGATGTCCGGCGGGTAGATGTCCGGTGCCGGCGGAATGTTGATCTGGTTGCCGTTGCCCACATCGGCGTTCGGCTGGACGTTGTAGTGCGGCCCCGACGACGGCGGGTTGCTCGCGTAGCAGCCGCCGGCGGCAGGCGTGGCCTCGGGCACCGGGCCCTGGCCGTTGGGCGCGCCGCTCCACTTCACGCCCGGGCAGAACGGCAGCTCGAAGCTCGACGGGCCGGTATAGCGGAACGGGAAGTGCGCGCGATTCGCCGGCGGCGTCGCGGCGGGCACGAACGTCCCGGGGATGCGCGAGCTGTGGTCGGCCGCGGCCGTCTGTTGCCGGCTGCCGTAGCCGGGCGTCGAACGTGCGACAGGCGACGCGGTGGCGTGCTCAGGGCCGGGCGCGGGAGCGTCGTCGCCGCCGCCGCACGCTGTCACGAGCACGAGCCCCGCGATGGCGAGCGCGATGGCGACGAGCGAACGCATGCGAATGGTCGGAATCCGAGACATACGGCCGCAACGGTATGCGAGGCCGCGGCCCTGGGTCAAGCGCGGTCACGGCGCTCGGCGTTCCCGTCAGCGGATGACGCGCCGTGCGTCGCGAGCGCGCGCATGTGGCCGTGATGGCCCGCTACGCGACGGCGGCGGCGTCGCCCACGCGCACGACGCCCGGCTGCGAGACGATGGCGTACACGCCCGCGCACGGCAGCTTGCTGCCGGCCACGTCGAGCCGGTTGTGGCTGACCAACGCGCGCAGCACGTCCGAGTCCTGCGGCAGCTCGGGCTGCTCCAGCGTCGTGATCACGCATCGCGGGTCGGGGATCGTGACCCGGAAGCCGACGGCGTCGCCGACCGCGAGCTGCTTCCCGAGCCACTCGTTCTCGACGAACGCCGGGCGTCCCGTATCGAGGATCAGGTTCATGCGGAAGCGCCGCACGTCGAAGCGGCTGCCGGGCGCC
>DASUKS010000012.1:0-3668 GCA_036278595.1 Dehalococcoidia bacterium | reverse complement strand
TGCGCCGACCACAGCCAGCGTTAGCCCGACCGCCGGGACCAGCGCGCCCGCGGCACTGGCGACCACGACCAGCGCCCCCCCCGGCAAGGGCAAGGTGTTGCTCATGACCCGCAGCCTGGAACCGACCTCCCCCTTCGTCGGCTGGATGGCGTCCGACAACGCCAGCGGCTTCGTGATGGTCAATATCTATGACTGCCTCGTCCGCGCGACGAAGGATGGGCAGGGGGTTGACCCGGCCCTCGCTACGAAGTGGGAGACGAGCCCGGACGGCAAGACCTGGACCTTCACGCTGCGCGATGTGAAGTTCTCCGACAACAAGCCCGTCACGGCGGCGGATGTCAAAGCGTCGCTCGATAAGGCCCGCCTCTCGGACAAGTCGCAGTGGAAGAATCTCTTCCGGGCGGTCACGGACGTGCAGGCCGTGGATGACCAGACGGTGAAGATCCTCCTTTCCCAGCCGCATCCGCCGCTGCTGGCGGAACTGAGCCAGTGGAGCGCGCAGGTCATGCCCGCGGACATGGCGAACGCCGTCGAGCAGCAGGGGTACGACACCTACAAGACCCGCGGCACCGGCGCCTACATGCTGGACGGCTGGAAGAAGGGCGATCCGCTCATCCTCAAGAAGAACCCGAACTATTGGAAGCAGCCCCACAACGGCCCCGACGAGGTCCATATCGACTACGTGGCGGACGATAACAGCCGTGTGCTGAAGCTGCAGGGCGGCGAGACGGACGTGATTGATTTCGTGCCCTACAGCCAGATCGCCACGCTCAATCAGGGGAGCACCAAGGCGCAGGGCTTCCCCATCGAGACGATCTTGACCTTCAACATGAACGTCACGATCAAGCCACTCGATGACAAGAAGGTCCGGCAGGCGCTGAACTATGCACTCGACAAGGAGGCGATCATCAAGGCCGTCTTCTTCGGCTACGCGAAGTTCATGAACTCACCGCTCCCGCCCGGTACCTACTACTGGGATCAGACCCTCAAAGGCTATCCGTATGACCTCGACAAGGCGAAGCAACTGATGGCGGCGTCTTCCGTTCCGCAGGGCTTCACCTACAAGCAAACAGTCCCCGCTGGCGACACGGTCAAGCTGCAGGTGGCCACGATTGCCAAGGATCAGTGGGCGAAGATCGGCGTCACCGTCGATCTCCAGCAGCTCGAACCGGCTACGTACTCGTCCCAATTCAAGAAGGGGACGTCGATGGCGTGGTTCGGGACGTGGACGAACGACATGAGCGACCCGACGGAGATCGCGAACGCGAACCTACGCGGCGGTCCGCCCCGGTTCGGCGCGTTCTCGCAATACGACAGCCCGCAAGTGGACAGCCTGATCGACGCCGCGGATACCGAGCTGGACCAGAAGAAGCGCGAGATGCTGTACCAGCAGGTGCAGCAGATCTTCGTCGATGATGCGCCGCAGGTCTTCATCGCCTATCCGCAGGCTACCGCCGCGTGGCAGAGCTACATCTCGGGCTTCGCCATTGAGAGCCTCTCCTTCTACCGGTTCGAGGAAGTCAGGGTCAACAAGTGACGCGCCGCGTGTAGGGCCGTGCCAAAGTCGCGGCCGGCCGGCCGCGACCCGCGGGCGCCCGCCGGGGCCCCGGGCAGATGGCCGCGGCCCACACGCCCCGCCTACGGGGCGCCAGGCGCGGACCACAAGGGCGACCCACGCGACTTTGGCACGGCCCTACGCCGCAGACAGCACGGGAGCAGAAGATGACGCAGCGACGCCCTCGCCTGCGCGACCTCGGTATCACCCTCGGCACGATGCCGACCGGGGGGTGGAACGCGATCACGGATGTGCCGGGCGTGCGCGTCGGCCATACGACCGTGATCCACGGTGAGGGGCCCCTCCGCATCGGACACGGGCCCGCGCGCACCGGCGTGACCGCCATCCATCCGCATGAGGACTCCGTTTTCACCGCGCGCATCCCCGCCGCGATTGTTGTCCTCAACGGGGCGGGCGAGATCACGGGCCGCTCGCAAGTGGACGAGTACGGCCTGCTCGAATCGCCGATCCTCATCACGAATACGCTTTCGGTCGGGGCCGTCCACACGGGCTGCGTGGAGTGGCTGCGTGCGCGCGAGCCGTCGCTCGGCCCACGCGACTTCGTCATCCCCGTCGTGGCGGAGACATCCGACAAGTTCCTCAACGATATCGCGGGGCAGCATGTGACGATCGCGCATGTCTTCGCCGCGTTGGACGGCGCGACGAGCGGCCCCGTTGCGGAGGGGAATGTCGGCGGTGGAACGGGGATGCACCTCTTCCGCTTCAAGGGCGGCAGCGGTACCTCGTCCCGTGTTGTGACCTATGGCGGACGAGACTACACGGTCGGCGTGCTCGTGCAGGGAAACTGCGGCCGGCGGGAAGACCTGCTCGTGGACGGTGTGCCGGTCGGGTTGGCGATCCCCGACCACCTGCCCGAGCAAGGCGGGCCACCGGAGGAGCGGGGCGACGGCTCGATCATCATCGTGATCGGCACGGACGCGCCCTTGACGGACCGGCAGTTAGGCCGGCTCTGTCGCCGCGGGATGCTCGGTCTTGGCCGGGTAGGCGTGATCGCGGCACACGGGTCAGGCGACTTGCTGATCGCCTTCTCGAACGCCCCGGAGAATCGCGCGGATCGGTTCACGAGTGCGACGTTCCTGACGAGCACCTTCGTGAACGACACGCAGATCAACGACCTCTTTCAGGCGACGGTGGAGGCGACCGCCGAAGCGGTGCTCAACGCGCTGGTCGCGGCGGAGACGATGGTGGGGCGGGACGGGAACACTCTGTACGCGCTCCCGCACGACCGCCTGCAAGCGATTATGCGTGCGCATGGCCGCCTATCCACATGAGCGAGGCGTGCGTCCCGAACGAGCAACATCTGCCCAATCCAAGTACTGCGCTATCAACTTTGGAGGAATGCGATGAGTGCCGTGGAGGTCGCCGGTTCGCTCGCCGAAGTGCGCGCGAATGAATTCCCCATCGTCGCGCACTGCACCTATCTGGACTGCGCGTCGGAGGGGCCGTTGCCGAATCGTACGGTGGCAACGATACGGGATGTTGCTGATGCCGCGCAGCTGCCTCATCTGCCGCAGTCGAAGGCGCTGCCGAACTATGAGCAGCTGGCGCGCACGCGCCTCGCGCGGCTCATCGGCGCGGACGAGGACGACATCGTCTTCACGAGCAACACGACGCACGGCACGAACATCGCCGCGCAGGGCATCGCCTACCGCCCGGGGGACAACGTCGTCGTGCCGGAGCCCGAGTTCCCCTCGCTCGTATTCGCCTTCGCCCATCTCGCGAAACGGGGCGTGGAGGTGCGATTCGTCGCGTATGAGGGCGCCGGGCCGTCGATCGCGGCCATCATGGCGCGAGTGGACGGCCGCACGCGCGCCGTCGCGTGCAGCGGCATCATGTGGAACACCGGCTATCGGCACGATCTGGAAGGACTCGGCGAGGGCTGCGCCCGGCGCGGCTGCCTGTTGCTCGTGGACGGTGTCCAGGTGGTCGGCGCCCGGACGATCGACGTGAAGGCAGCGAAAATCTCGACGCTGGCGACACACGGCTACAAATGGCTGCTCTCCGGCTTCGGGATCGCCGCCCTCTACGTCTCGCCGAATGCACTCGAGCAGATCTCCCCGGTGGTCGTCGGTAAACAGTCGTTCGCGACGGA
>DASUKS010000011.1:0-15975 GCA_036278595.1 Dehalococcoidia bacterium | reverse complement strand
GCCTCGGGCGAGGGCGTGCGCTTCGCCGTGCAGGCGCGGCCGCTCGGGACGGGCGACGCCGTCCGCTCCGCGCGGGAGGCCGCGGGCGATGCGGCTTCGGTGCTGATCATGAACGGCGATGTGCCGCTGGTGCTGCCGGAGACGCTGCGGCGGCTGATGGCGGCGCTCGACCGCGGGCCGGACCTGGCGCTGCTGACGGCGACGGTGCCGGTGGAGTCGTACGGCTTCCTGGAGCTCGACCACGACCGCGTCGTCGGGATCGTCGAGACGAAGGACGCGGAGGCGCTCGACCGGACGGAGGCGCTGCCGATCAACGCCGGGCAGTACGCGGCGCGCGCCGGCTGGCTGTGGCCGCGGCTCGACGGCATCGCGCCGGCGGCGAACGGCGAGATTTACCTCACGGTGCTGGCTTCGATCGCGCGCGACGAAGGGCGCCCGGCGACGGCGGTGTGGGCCGCGGAGCCGGCGGAGGTGCGCGGGATCAACGACCGGATCCAGCTCGCGGAGGCGGAGGCGGTGCTGCGGGAGCGCATCCGGCGGCGGCACATGCTCGCCGGCGTGACGATCATCGATCCGGCTTCCACGTATATCGACGCGGCGGTGCGCATCGCGCCGGACACGACGATCCTCGCGCACACGCACGTGCTGGGCGAAAGCAGCATCGGCGCGGGGTGCGCGATCGGGCCGGGGAGCTTCGTGCGGGACTCGTCGATCGGCGAGCGGTGCGTCGTGCGGTTCTCGATGGTCGAAGAGAGCACGATCGAGGACGGTGTGGACGTCGGACCCTACAGCCATCTGCGTCCGGGGTCGTACATATGCGAGGGCGTGCATATCGGGAACTTCGCGGAGGTGAAGTCGTCGCGGCTCGGCCGCAACACGAAGATGGGGCATTTCAGCTACATGGGCGACGCCGAGGTGGGCGAAGACGTGAACATCGGCGCCGGGACGATCACGGCAAACTACGACGGCACGAGCAAGAACCGGACCGTGATCGGCGACGGCGCGTTCATCGGCAGCGACAGCATGCTGGTAGCGCCGGTGCGCATCGGCGCAGGGGCGCGGACGAGCGCGGGGTCCGTGGTGACGCGCGACGTGCCGGACGGCATGCTCGCGCTCGGTGCGCCGGCGCGCATCCGCGGCCCAGAACGAGCGGGTGCGGGCGAGGAGGCGGCGGGTGACTGACACCGCGGTCGGCATCGCCGTGCTCGTGATCGCGCTGGGCCTGCTCGTGGTGGTGGCCGCGGCAGAGGCAGGCGTCGCCTCGGCGAGCCGGGCACGACTGCGCACGCTCGCGGCGCGCGGCGTCGGGCGGGCGGACACGCTGCATGGCTACGTCGACGAGCGCGCCTCGATCCTGGCGTCGCTCTCGCTCGCGCGGATCGTCGGCGCCACGGCGGCGATCGCGCTCGCGGTGTTCCTGGTGTTGCGCCACTGGCGCGAAGACTGGGCCGCGCTCGCGGCTGTCGCCGCGGGCATGGTGGTGCTGGTGGCGGCGCTCGATGCGCTCGCGCGGCTGCTGATCACGCGCGCGCCGGAGTTCTGGGGCGTGCGGCTCGTTCCGGTCGTCAGGACGATCCGCCTGGTGTTCGGGCCGATCGCGTGGGCGATCAACCGCAGCCTGCGCACGGTCGTCGGGCGGCCGGAGATGCACGCGCCGCAGGACGAGGCGGAGAACATCCTGCGCTTCGTCGAGGAAGAGGAAGGCGAGGCGATCGAAGAGGACGAGCGCCAGATGATCCGCGGCATCATCGACATGGAGGATACGACCGCGCGCGAGATCATGGTGCCGCGCATCGACATCGCCGCGCTCGACGAAGAAGATACGCTCGATGACGCGCTGAAGATCATCGTGCAGCGGGGCTTCAGCCGGCTGCCGCTTTACCGCGAGACGATCGACAACGTGACGGGGATCATCTACGCGAAAGACCTGCTGCGCTGCCTGGCGGAGAACCGGCGGCCGGCGCTGAAGGAAGTTGCGCGGCCGGCGTACTTCATCCCGGAGGCGAAGAAGGTCGACGAGCTGCTCTCCGAGCTGCGGGCGAGCAAGGTGCACATCGCGGTCATCGTCGACGAGTACGGTGGGACGGCGGGGCTCGTGACGATCGAGGACCTGATCGAGGAGATCGTCGGCGAGATCCAGGACGAGTACGACCGGGAAGAAGCGCCGGTGGAGCGCGTCAGCGAGTCGGAAGCGATCCTCGACGCGCGGGTGAGCGTGGACATGCTGACGGAGCTGTTCGGCTTCGAGTCGGAGGACCAGCAGGACTACGACACGATCGGCGGCTTCGTGTACCACCACCTGGGCAAGGTGCCGAGCGCGGGCGACGAAGTGCGCGTCGATGGGCTGACGCTGCGCGTGCTGAGCGTGATCGGCCGGCGCATCAAGAAGGTGCGCGCGCGGCGGGTCGTCGAGCAGGAGCAGGCGAGCGCCGGGTAGATTTCGATGCGGCATTCGCGCGTACCGGACGGCGGCCGCCGCAACAATCATGTAGGCGAACCTGCGCGCTGGCGTGCATCCGAGCAGGCAACTACTCGTACGGGGGACACATTCGGGCGCTCGCGGCATACACTGAGGTGGAAGGCGCCCCGTGCGCCGAGGAGGTGGAATGCTTGCGACCATGCGGCGAGAAGCGGTTACGCAGGAGATCCCCGTGAAGGTGTACCAGTCCGCCGAGCGCCTGACGCTCGCGGCGCCGATGCCGGGCGTCGAGCCGGAGGACATCACGGTGGCGATCACGGAGGACGGGCGGGTCGTGCTCGATGGCGACCTGCGCGGCGTCCTGAAGGGCGACAAGGATGTCCTCGCCGACGAGTGGACGCCGGGACCGTATCACCGCGAATATCAGCTCCCGCACCCGGTCGACGGCGCGATGGCGAACGTCACCTACGGCAACGGTGTGGTCGTGGTCGCGCTGCCGCTTTCGGAGCGCACACGGCCCGCGCGCCTGCTGCCGCAGCACACGGCGCTCGCCCGCGGCGAGCTGTTCGGCAACACGGGGCACCCGGTGCGGCCGTTCGGGGACCGGCTCGACCTGCGGAAGCCGACGGACGCGCTCGAGATGGAGGAGCGGCTCGAAGGGCATTCGTGAGGTGAACTTCGCGTCCCGCTCTCACTAGCGCGGAGCCATTCAGGTCGTGCGCGCGCTTCCGACCCGGCAGGACACAGTCGCGCGTCGCGCAGGGCGTCGCGATCGCGGGCACATTCGCGTTCGCGTTCGCGCTGCGCTACCCGTCGCTCTTCGAGCCGCGGTGGTATGGCGATGAGGGCATCTTTGCCGCGATCGCATCGAACGTGCGTCACGGCGCGACGCTGTACTCCGGCGCCTGGGACAACAAGCCGCCGCTGATCTACTACACCTACGCCGCGGTGCAGTCCGTGTTCGGCACCGGCGTGCTGCCGCTGCATGCTACGGCGATGGCGTTCGTGCTGCTCGCGCAGGCGGCGGTGATCGGTATCGCGCTGCTGCTGTTCGATGGCTGGCGGGCGGCGCTCGCCGGCGCGATCTTCGCATTCCTGCTCTGCACGCCGCTGATCGAGGGCGACCTGGCGATGACCGAGACCTTCATGGTCCTGCCGGTGACGCTCGCGGTGCTGCTGTTCACGTGGAGCGAGCTGCGCGCCGTGCGCGCGGCTGGGCTGTTCGTCGGGGTCGGCTTCCTGCTCGGGATCGCGGTTGGGTACAAGCAGGTCGCGGTGTTCGACGGCGCGGCGATCGTCGTGATGCTGTGGCTGTTGCACGCGCCGCGCGACCGCGCTCACGCGGCCCGCTCGATCGTGGCGATCGCGGCCGGCTTCGCGATCCCGCAGGGCGCGTTGGCGCTGCTCTTCCTCGCGACGGGCGCGTTCGGGGCGTACTGGTATGCGGTCGTCGGCTCGCTGGGGTTGTACGCGCGGCTCGGCCCCCAGGTGGGCTTCTTCGCGCGGCTGGCGGCATACATCCCGGCGCTGCTCGTGATCACCGTCCTGGTGTACCGGGAGCGGCGCGGAGAGCGCGTCGACATGCGCAGCTTTCCGGCGCTCTGGCTGAGCTTCGCACTGATCGGCGTGACGTCGAGCGCGTTCGGATTTCCGCATTACCTGCAGCAGGGTGTCGCGCCGCTCGCGCTCACCATCGTGTCGCTGCCGTTCGCGCTGCCGCGCGACCTGACGTACAAGGCCGCGCTGGGGGTTGCGGGCGTGCTGGTGTTCGCGGTGGTCTTCGGGCAGTTCGGGTACACGTACCACCACCGCAAGCAGCTGCACCCGGTGCGTTACTACGAGACGTTCTTCTCGCATCAGTGGGGGACGATGAACAACGTCGAGTACACGGACCGATTCGATGGGAGCGCGCTGACGGTGAACGACGTCTCGGCGATGCTGCGGCGGGACGGCGCAGGGAATACGCTCTTCATCTGGAGCGAACAGCTGCCGTGGGTGTACGCGGACACCGGCATGCGGAACCCGACGCCGTACTACACGTCGTTCCTGGGCGACCGTATCCCGGGCGCGCGGGATGAGATCATGCGCGACTTGCGGGCGGACCCGCCGGTGTACATCGTGGTCTCGGAGCACGCGTACGCGCCGCTCGATGAGCTGCGGCCGTTCCTCGCGAGCCACTACGGCCTGCTGCACAGGCAGGGCGACTGGCGGATCTATCGGCTCGCCTCGGCGCGCGGGCACCTGCCCCTGGAACAGCCGTCGACGCCGCTGGCGGCGCGGTGACGCTTCGCCCCGGCTCGTGTAGTATTGCGTCGCATGGACGAAGTAGAACGTTCGTACTGGATCGCCTTTAGCCGCGTATCGCGCATTGGCCGCGTCCGGGTGGCGCAGCTCGAGGCGCACTTCGGGCGGCTGGAGCGGGCGTGGACGGCATCGAGCGGTGAGCTGAAGGCGGCGGGGCTCGACGCGGGCACCGTGGCGTCGTGCGTGGCGGCGCGGGAGGCGGTGCATCCGGAGGAGGAGCTCGAGCGGCTGCGGCGCCACGGCGTGCAGGCGTTCACCTGGCACGACTCCGAGTACCCGAAGCAGCTGCAGGAGGTCTTCGACCGGCCGCCGGTGTTGTACGTGCGCGGGACGCTGACGGCGGCCGACGAGTGGGCGGTGGCGGTCGTCGGCACGCGGCGGGTGAGCGTGTACGGGCGGCAGGTCGCGGAAGAGCTGTCGCGCGGGCTGGCGACGAACCGCGTGACCGTCGTCAGCGGCCTCGCGCGCGGCGTCGACGCAATCGCGCATCGGACGGCGCTGGAGTGCGGCGGCCGGACGATCGGGGTGCTGGCGTGCGGACTGGACCTGGTGTACCCGCCCGAGCACAAGCGGCTGGCGGAGCAGATCGTGGAACGCGGCGCGCTGATGAGCGACTACCCGATCGGCACGCAGCCGCGGAGCGAGTTCTTCCCGCGCCGCAACCGGATCCTCAGCGGCATCTCGCTCGGTGTGCTGGTGGTCGAGGGCGACATCAAGAGCGGTGCGCTGATCACCGCCCGGCAGGCGCTGGAGCAGAACCGCGAGGTGTTCGCGGTGCCGGGCAGCATCTACTCGCCGAACTCACGTGGGACGAACAAGCTGATCCAGGACGGCGAGGCGAAGCTGACGCTCGATGTCCAGGACATCCTCGCCGAGTTGAACCTCAGCATGGCGGCGCAGCAGATCGAGATGACCGAGCTGATCCCCGCGGACGAGACGGAGGCCGTGCTCCTGCGCTACCTGGGCACCGAGCCGACGCACATCGACGAGGTGCGGCGGGAGAGCGGTCTGCCGATCGCGACCGTGACCAGTACGCTGGCGATGCTCGAGCTGAAGGGCATGGTGCGCCAGGTCGGCCGGATGAACTACGTCCGGACGCGGGAGGCGAGCGGCGCCAGGTGAGCCGCAGACGCTAGTCGATGACCTCCAGCTCCTCTTCGGTCAGGCGATGGTCGTGCCCGCACTCCTCAAAGTGGACGATGGTGTACAGCCGTGACATGGCTGGAGATTGCCTCGAAGGGCCTGCCACCACCCCGACGTCGCCCTGGCGAGCATGCCAGAGCAGGTGCGGCCGGCCGTAGCCGAATGCGTCCGACTTGAGCTTCACACGCGTTCCCCGTTCGATTTTGACCTCCCACCAGCAAACCCCCGCTTCTTCGGCGCACGCGTGCTCCCCCCAAGAGATTCCGTTCGGCGTTCGATCCTACCCGATGCATTCCCAGTCGCAAGATGCACCCGAAGGCGGGGGGAGCAGAGGCGCGCGGCCGGATCGCAGGAGCGGGCGGCTTGACCCGCCTGCTATGATCTCAGTAGCCCACCGACCCTTCGGTTCACCCGAGGCAGCTATTGCCCCGGTTCGGCTTGGCAGAAATGCCCGGATTCAGTGATGCCCGCGGGCGGTCGAATAACCTGTGATGCGTCCCGGGGCTCGTGTATAACAACCGCGAGCGCCGGGGGCGCCGGATGGAACCATGGCAAAGAAGACAAATCAGAAACGCCTCGTCATCGTCGAGTCACCCGCAAAGGCGCGTACGCTCTCGAACATCCTGGGCAGCGAGTACGACGTCCGGGCCTCCGTGGGCCACGTGCGCGATCTCCCGAAGTCACGCCTGGGGGTGGATGTCGAGAACGACTTCCAGCCGAAGTACATCGTCCCGAAGGACAAGAAGGACGTTGTCAAGGGGCTGATGGAGGCGGCGAAGAAGGCCGGCATGGTCTACCTCGCGACCGACCCCGACCGCGAGGGAGAGGCGATCTCCTGGCACCTGCAGCAGGCGATGTCGCTCGACGGCAAGCCGTATGAGCGCGTCGAGTTCCACGAGATCACGCCGGACGCCGTGAGGTCGGCCTTCGAGCACCCGCGCGAGATCAACGAGAAGCTCGTCGACGCGTACCAGGCGCGGCGGGTGCTCGATCGGCTCGTCGGCTACAAGATCAGCCCGATCCTCTGGGCAAAGATCCGCGGCGGCCTGAGCGCCGGTCGCGTGCAGTCGGTCGCCCTGCGAATGGTCGTCGACCGCGAGCGCGAGATCGGCGCGTTCGTGCCGCAGGAGTACTGGACGATCGATGCGCAGGTGGCGAAGCAGGCGGACGCGGATGGCCAGGCGTTCGGCGCACGGCTGGCCGGCCTGCCGGGTACCAAGAAAGCCGAGATCGGCAACGCGGATGACGCGCATCGGATCGTGGGCGACCTGCGCGCGGCGTCGTACCGCATCGCGGAGGTGCGGAAGAAGCAGCAGACGCGGCGGCCGTCGCCTCCGTTCACCACGAGCACGCTGCAGCAGGAGGCGTCGCGGCGGCACGGCTTCACGGCGAAGCGCACGATGGCGCTTGCGCAGCAGTTGTACGAAGGGCTGAACATTCCCGGCCAGGGACAGGTCGGTCTCATCACGTACATGCGGACCGACTCGCTGAACATTGCGCAGATCGCCCGGGAGGAGACGCGCGGGTACATCGCGCAGAAGTTCGGCCATGACTTCGTGCCGTCGCAGCCGCGGTTCTACAAGACGAAGGCGAAGGGCGCGCAGGAGGCGCACGAGGCGATCCGGCCGACCTCCGTGCTGCGCGACCCGGGAAGCATCCGCAAGTCGCTGACGCCGGACCAGGCGAAGCTGTACACACTGATCTGGCAGAGGATGGTCGCGAGCCAGATGGCGGACGCGGTGTTCGACCAGGTGAGCGTCGACATCCACGCGCAGGCGCCGGGCCAGGACGCGCCGTACCTGCTGCGCGCCTCGGCGAGCCACATGCGGTTCCCGGGCTTCCGGCAGCTGTACATCGAGGGTCGCGATACCGACGAGCCGGACGAGGACGCAGAGAAGTTGCTGCCGGAGCTGACGCAGGGCGACGCACTGCGCCAACTCTCGGTGACGCCGGACCAGCACTTCACCGAGCCGCCGCCGCGGTACACCGAAGCGACGCTGGTGAAGGCGCTCGAGGAGAACGGGATCGGGCGGCCTTCGACGTACGCGACGACGATTTCGACGCTGCTCGACCGCGGCTACGTGAAGAAGGACGGCCGCGCCCTGAAGCCCGAAGAGCTGGGGCTCGTCGTGACGGACATGATGAAAGAACGCTTCCCCGCTGTCGTGGACCTGGGGTTCACGGCGCGCATGGAGGACGAGCTGGACGACGTCGCGAACGGCGAGCGGCCGTGGCCGCCAGTCGTGCGCGAGTTGTACGACCCGCTGGAGGAAGCCGTCGTGGCGGCGGCGGACGCGCCGCGCGTCGAGCAGGAGACGAACGAGGTCTGCGAGAAGTGCGGCAAGCCGATGATCCTGCGCTGGGGCCGCTTCGGGCAGTTCTACGCCTGCACCGGCTATCCGGAGTGCAAGACGACGAAGCCGTACGGCGAAGACGCGACCTCCCAGGCGACGGACGAGAAGTGCGACCTGTGCGGCGCGGACATGGTGGTGAAGCGCGGCCGCTTCGGCCAGTTCCTCGCGTGCTCGAAGTACCCCGAGTGCAAGGGCTCGCGCCCCATCCTGAAGAAGGTGGGCATGCAGTGCCCGAAGGACCAGGGCGACATCGTCGAGAAGCGCACGAAGCGCGGGCGCACGTTCTACGGCTGCGCGAACTACCCGAAGTGCGACTTCACGAGCTGGTCGCGGCCGCTGCGCCAGCCGTGTCCTTCGTGCGGCGGCATGATCGTCGCGGCGGGCAAGGACAAGGCGAAGTGCACGCAATGCGACTGGACCGGCGAGCCCGACAGCGCGGTGGAGCGGGAACTGGCGAAAGCCTCGGCGTGACGCACGTTCATCCCCGGTTGTTGACATGACGGCGCAGCGATGCGATTCGCCGCGTCCGGCGCGGGCGATCGCGTGTAAGCTCGACGCGTGACCAGCGACGCACATCGGCACGGACAGCGCATCACGCGGCGCAGCTTTCTCGCGGGCACGGTCGCGGTCGCGGCGGCGGGCGGCGGCGTGGCGATCACCGGCTACGTGCGCAGCCGCGGCGACAGCGGCAAGGCAGCGGGACATTCGGCGCTCCTCCGCGCCACGTCGCGCGGCGGCACGCTACGCACGTTCAACCTCGATGCGACGATCGAGGACACACTCGACCCGCACCTGACGCAGATGGGGCCCGTGCAGAACATGCACGCGGCCGTGTTCAGCAAGCTCTTGCAGTACACCGACGAGGAAGCGGGGACGATCGTCCCTGACCTGTGCGACGGCATGCCGGAGCAGCCCGACCAGCTCACGTACGTCATCCGCCTGCGCTCCGGCGTGAAGTTTCACAGCACGCCGGTGTCGCTCCTCTCGCATCCGGGCGCGGCGGGCCGCGCGCTCGACGCGACGGACGTGACGTACAGCATCGAACGGCAGATGAGCGTGACCAGCCCGCAGCACCGGCGGTTCTTCCGCGCGGCGAACTGGAGCGCGATCGACAGCATCGAGGCGAAGGACGCGCAGACCGTGGTGATCAAGATGAAGACGCCGGTGGCGCCCTTCATCAGCCTGCTCGCCGGCCGGCACTCGTTCATCATCCCGCGCGAGATCGTGGACGTGAACGACGAGGCGAAGCGCGACATCGACATGGTGGGCAGCGGGCCGTTCGTGCTCGATACGTGGCAGTCTGGGAAGCTGATGAAGCTGACGCGCAACCCGAACTGGTTCGCGGCGGACGACCACTCTGCGACCGACGGCGCCACGCGACCGTTCCTCGACGCGTACGAGGCGCACTACTCGCCGCAGGAGGATGCGTTCCTCCAGCTCGTGTTCGACGACAAGCACGTGGACAGCACGGAGTTCACGGACGTCGCGTCGCTCAACCGCGAGCGCCAGAGCAACCTGTCAGACATCGTGCTCGAGCAGGCGGACGCGACCGGCCTGCTCGCGAGCCGCCTGCTGCTCGACCGGCCGCCGCTGAAAGACGACCGCGTGCGCCGCGCGCTGCATCTCGCGATCGACCGGCACGCGCTGGTCGCCGCGCTCTACCCGCCGATGGCGGAGCAGCGGTCCGCGCGCATCAGCGGGCCCATCGCACCCTCGTCTTCGTGGGCGATCGCCGATGCGGAACTGGCGAAGCGGCCCGGGTACCGCACGGGCAGCGCGCGGGCGGAGGACGTGAAGGCGGCGAAGCAGCTCTGGTCGGCGGCGCTCGGCGACGCGGCGCCTGACCTGCATATTTCGTTCGCCGGCGTGCCGCGCATCATCCCCGACCAGGCCGTCGAGCTGCTGCGGCAGCAGCTTCAGGACGCGCTCGGCGTGCGCGTGGCCACAAGCACGGACCCGAGCGGCTACGCGCTCATCGCGTCCGGTCTGCGCCGGAATCTGGAGGGCGCGAGCGACGGTGTGGTGCCGTTCACGTTCAACTTCGAGGACGGCGGCGTCGACCTCGACGAATCGCTGTATGCCCAGTTCCGCAGCGGCGCGCCGGACAACACGTACCGCGTGCAGGACGCGACGCTCGACGTGATGCTCGACAAACAACGGCGCGAGTTCGACGCGGATGGGCGGCGCAAGCAGGGACTCGCGATCCAGGCGTACCTGATGGCGAACGTCAACGCGCGGCTCGAATACCTGGCGCCGGTGCGGCGTCGCGTGACGTGGGGCTACGTGCGCAACGCGTACATGGCGCCGTGGTACGGTTCGGCGTACCGGCTCGCGGACACGTGGCTGGATACGACGCACCCGTTGTGGTCCGAGCGGCAGGCGTGAGGAGTTCACAGTCTACAGTTCACAGTTGACAGTTCACCGTGCCCGTCGTCGGATGTATTCGGCCGGGACGCGTTTGCTGTCTGCCGTTCAACGAGAGGCGCAGCTACAGCCACGCGGCTACGGTCGGTTGACACAGTTCGTGCAGTCGCTCTAGAATTTGCACCTACTTGCCGCCGACGAAAGGAGTCACGGAATGGCCGACCAGGTGAAGGTGTTGGTGGGGACGCGCAAGGGCGCGTGGGTGTACACGTCGGACCGGCAGCGCAGCGCATGGCAGGTCTCCGAGCCGATGATGCCCGGCTGGTCGGTGTTCCACATGGCGGGGGACCTGCGCGAAGGGACGCCGCGGATGTACGCGGCGGCAAACCACTGGGCATGGGGACGGTCGGTGTCGCGCAGCGAGGACCTGGGCAAGAACTGGGATTCGGTCAACCAGAACCTGGGCTTCCCGCAGGACCTCGGCCAGACGATCCAGAACGTCTGGAACGTCTCGCCCGGCCACGCAAGCGAGCCCGGCGTCGTGTACGCGGGCACGCAGCCGGCGGGGCTGTTCCGCAGCGAGGATCACGGCCGCTCGTGGGAGTCGGTCGATGGCTTCAACCGGACGCGCACGAGCAGCGACTGGTCCGGGACGGGCGGCGGCGACTCGTGCGTGCACTCGGTCGAAGTGGACCCCCGTGACGTCAACCGGATGTACGCGAGCGTGAGCGCCGGCGGTTCGTACGTGTCGACCGACGGCGGCGACTCATGGAAGATCTTCACGCATACGGCGATCGCGCGGACGGAGGCAGCCCGGGCGTTCACGAAGATGATCCTCGACCAGTTCCCGGAGGCGATCCCGGAGGGCGTCGACCCGATGGCGATCAACGAAGTGCACCGTATGCGCATCGACCAGAAGTCGCCGGACGTGATCTGGACGCAGGCGCACACGGGCGTGTTCCGCTCGGGCGACCGCGGGCAGTCGTGGGATGACGTGACGGAGGGGCTGCCCTCGTTCCACGGCTTCCCGATCTCCGTGACGCGGAAGGGGCCAGACGCGGCGTTCGTAGTGCCGCTCGAGATGGGGCAGAACAACTTCCGCGTGGTGCCGGGGCAGTTCGCGGTCTGGCGCAGCACGGACTCCGGCAAGAGCTGGCAGGCGATGACGAAGGGGCTGCCCGGGCCGGACGACTACCAGAGCGCGTACCGCGAGGCGATGGACACGGACGGCCTCGAGCAGGAGGGCGTGTACGTGGGCACGTCGAACGGGCAGCTCTTCGCGAGCGCCGACGGAGGCGACTCGTGGAAGCGCCTGCCGGGCACCCTGCCGCCGATCCTGTCGGTGACCGCGTTCGCGGTGTAGATGCGGTCGCAGGTCGCAGGTCGCAGGTCGCAGGTCGAAAGTGCGGGCCGAAGACGCGCGCTACGCGCGACCTAACCCCCGGCCCCTTCCCTAAAAGGGAAGGGGAGTTGCGTGCGGTGGGCGTTCTCGTGAGCCGGGGGCTGACGTCCCGAAGCCATTTGCAAGCCAGTCCACGGTTGGCAGTTCGTGGCTGGCCGCCGGCGCTTCGCGGCGGCGTGCGCCGCGCGGATCCAGCTTCGAGCTCCCAGCTTCGGGCATGCTGTCGCAGCAGCGCGTGGGCCTGCCTCCGGCCTCTGACCCGCGACCTGCGACCTGCGCGTAGGCGGTCCCCCTACACAGAACTGCTATTCTGGCGCCGACCATAATCGTGAGGTAGCCATTGACCATCGCGCTCATGGCATTGCTCGGCGTCGTCGTCGGTTTCGCGCTCGATGAAGTGATCGCGCGCCTCGCGCGGGAGCCGTTCGAGCGCGGCGAGGAGGGCGCGGAGCCGGAGGGCGCTGAAGCTGAGGGCGGACATCGTGGTGGCCTCGACCTCGCAAGCGAGGTGGGACAGGTGACGCTGCCGTGGTCGCTCGCCAGCGGCTGGATGATCCGCCGCGTCGCTGTCGTCGCGGCGACCGCGGCGCTCTTCGCGCTCGTCGGGCGGCAGTACGCGGGGCACGTCCCGGCGATGCTCGTCGTCGCGGGCTACGTCTCGGTGCTGCTGATCTGCTCGGCGACGGACATCATCGCGTATCGCGTGCCGAACGTGGTGAGCTACCCGGCGATCGTCGCCGCGTTGCTCCTGGGCCTACTGTGGCCGGGCGTCGACCGGGTGAGCGTGCTCGGCGGCGGAGCGTTGGCGGGCGGGCTGTTCCTGGCGTGCGCGCTCCTGCCCGGTGCGCCGATGGGGATGGGCGACGTGAAACTGGCGCTGTTCATCGGCTTCGTGCTGGGCTTCAGCGCGGTGATCGGGGCGATGCTGGTGATGGCGATCGCGGGAGGCATCGTGGCGGCGGTGCTGCTCGCGTTCAAGGTGCTCGGGCGGCGAAACATCGTGTACATGTTCTACGCGCCGTTCATCTCGCTGGGCGCGGCGTTTGTGCTGCTTGTCCAGGGCGCGGCAATCTACCGCTTCTGACCGCTGCCTTTCTTCGCGACGCTACATAACCGAAGCCGTGCCGGCGTGGCGTCCGTTAGACTGCATGTGACGCCGGAGCGCGCCTTCGGCGACCAGCCTCGAACCGCAGCGCCGAGACGAACATGCCCTCAGGAATCGACGTCCGACTCCTCGATCACACGACCGACCCGATCCGATCGCTGTACGTGGCGTATCGCACGGCGTACAGCGCGCTGCGCCCGCAGACGATCGTCGATCGCATCGAATCGGAGAAGATCACGCGGGAGCAGATGCTGGAGTTCGTCGAGAAGCGCCTGGAGACGGGGCATGCCTCGCCGCTCGAGCAGGTGTGGTTCGAGTTCGCGATCGCGGGGGTGACGCGCGCGTTCAGCCACCAGTTCGTGCGGCACCACATCGGCATCAGCTTTGAGCAGCAGAGCCAGCGGTACGTGGCATTCAAGAAGGGCGAGTTCCCGTACACGGTGCCGGACACGGTGCGGCGTGCGGGATTCGCGCCGAAGATGGAGGAGGCGTTCGACCGCCTGGGCGAGCTGTACCAGGAGATGATCGACGCGGGCATCCCGCCCGAGGATGCGCGCTTCCTCATCCCGAACGCGGCGAACACGAACTTCAAGGTGGTGGTGAACTTCCTGGAGCTGTTGCACATCTGCGACCTGCGGCTGTGCACGCGCGCGCAATGGGAGTTCCGGCAGGTGGCATCGCAGATGCGCGCGGAGATCCACCGGCGTTTTCCGGAGCTGGCGAAGTACATCCAGCCGAAGTGCGGCGACCGGCGCTGGGGCTACTGCGACGAGTCAATCGAGGACTGGAAGGCGTGCCCGATCGGGAAGAAGCGCCCGCACAAGAAGACGCTCTTCGAGCTGTTCGACGCGCACCGGCGCGGTGAGCTGGCGCCGCTCGCCGAGGACGACTTCGACATCATCGAGCAGGTGGGGTCATCGGTCGCGACGGCGGGCAGCGCGAAGGGCGGCGTCGGCGCCCCGCCGGTGATCGCCCCGAACGGCGAGCATCCGGCCGAAGGGACACCGACGACGCGCGACGAAGGCTAGCCCGACGCCGCGTGTGAAGATCACCGACCGGCGACTCCTCACACAGCAGATCGCACACCATAACTTCAACACGCCGGCGGAGGTCGTCTCCTGGCTCGGGGCAGTGCAGGCGCAGGACTACCCCGGCGGCAAATGGGCGATCGGCCTGCGGCTGCCTGAGGTCACGGAGGCAGACGTCGAGCGGGCTATCGGCGAGCGCACCATCGTGCGGACGTGGCCGATGCGCGGCACGCTGCACTTCGTCGCGGCCGAAGACGTGCGCTGGCTGCTCGCTCTGCTGGCATCGCGCACGATCGCGGGCGCGGGGCTGCGGCACCGGCAGCTCGAGATGGACGAGGCCGTATTGCGCAGGGCGCGAACCGTCGTCACGAAGGCGCTCACCGGCGGCCGGGCGCTCACGCGCGATGCGCTGTACCGGAAACTGGATGGCGCGGGGATCTCGACGGCGGCGCACGGCGTGCTGGGCCGGCGCGGGTTTCACATCCTCTGGCGGCTGGCGCACGACGGGATCATCTGCTTCGGCGCGCGCGAGGGGAAGCAGCAGACGTTCGTGTTGCTGGACGAATGGCTACCGCCGGTCGCGCCGCTTCCGCGCGACGAGGCGCTCGCGAAGCTGGCGCTGCGCTACTTCACGGGCCACGGCCCGGCGACGGTGCAGGACTTCGCGTGGTGGTCGGGGCTCTCCGCACCCGACGCGCGGGCAGCGCTCGCGATGGTGACCTCACAGCTCGCGCACGAAGACATCGCCGGCGCGACGTACTGGTATCGGGACGGCGAGGCGCCGCGCAAGCTTCCGGCGGGCGCGCACCTGCTGCCGCCGTTCGATGAGTATCTCGTGGGGTATCGGGACCGTTCGGCGGCCGTCGATCCCGCGCGGTTTGAGGCGATGCCGACGCTGCTCAGCCCGACGATCGTCATTGGCGGGCGTGTGGTGGGGACATGGCGGCGTCGCCTGGAACGCGGGAGCGTGCGCGTGACGTGCGAGCCGGCGCGGGAGCTGACGGCGCCCGAACGGCGGGCCGTCGATGCGGCAACGCGGCGCTATACGGCGTTCCTCGGGATGCCCGGCTGAGCGAGGGACAGGCGCAGGCGGTCGAATGCGGCCGGCCGCGTTATCCTCTGGCATGAGCCGCGTCCTGCTCGATCATGTGCTCGCCGAGATGGGGCAGTCGTTCGACATGCTGTTCGCGAACCTGCGCGACCTGCGGGACGACGACTGGACGTGGGTGCCACCGGGCGGTGTGCGTTCGATCCGGGCGATCGTCGGTCACATCGCGTCGACGAAGGTGATGTACGAGAACCACGCGTTCGGGGATGCGTTGCTGACGTGGATGGACCCGCGCTTCGATGCGACCCAGTCGCCGAAGTCGGACGAGGCGTTCAGCCCGGGCGAGCTGGTCGACTGGCTGCGGGAGGCTGAATTGCAACTGCTGCGCGACATCGATGCGCTGCCGGACGACGCGGAGCTGGACCGGGAGCGGCCGGTGAACTGGGGCGGGGTGCGCTCGACGCGCTGGATCCTCGGCCGGCTGATCCGCCATGACGCCTACCATGCTGGCGAGATCAACCACCTGCGCGCAGTGCACCAGGAGAACGATCGGTGGGAATGGGAGGCGTGAGGGGCGCGAAGCGCGGGTCGAGGATGGACGATGGACGGTGGAAGTGCGTTCGGTCAGCCGACCTTCTTCGCCGTGTGTGGTAGGCCGACCTCGACATCGATCGCGTAGGCGGTGCCTTCGGGGATCTCTTCGTGGTCTTCGGCCATCCCCTCGAGGTGGAACGCGATCGCTTCGCCGATCTCTCGCTCGACTTCTTCGCGAGTAGCTCCGGTCGCCACGACGCCGGGCAGATCTGGC
>DASUKS010000010.1:0-8822 GCA_036278595.1 Dehalococcoidia bacterium | reverse complement strand
GATCGGCATGCAAACGTTACTCCCGAACTCGATGCGCGTCTGCGGGAGTATAGGCGGTCGGTGCGCGACGGCCGAGCGATCAGCTCGCGAGCGGCAGATCCGTCGAAGCGTTCTGCGTGCGGACGGGACGCGACGAGCCGTGGACGTAGACGGAATCGTAGCCGGTCGAGCGCGCGGTGTAGAGCGCTTCTTCGCCGGACTTCTCGAGGTCGGCGTAGTTGTTCATTGCTTCGTGCGGGGCGATCGCGATGCCGATGGAGAGCGTGATCCGCAGCGGCGTGTCGTACGGCTCGCCCATGAAGCTGTTGACCGCCACGAGGCTGCGGATCTTGTCCGCCACGGCGATCGCCTGCCCTTCGCCGGAGTCCGGCAGCAGTAGCGCCATCGTATCCTGCGTGTAGCGCCCGCCGACGTCGTTCACGCGCACGCGGGCGCGCAGGATCTCGCTCACCTGTGACATCAGGTAACCACGTCCGAGGCGCCCGAGGTGCTCGCCGAGCGTCTGCAGATCATCGATCTCGATCAGCATCAGCGCGAGCGGCCGGCGGTAGCGCTGCGCACGCTCGAACTCGAGCCGCGCCTGCTCGTCGAACTGGCGGCGCGAGTACAGGCCGGTGAGCTCATCGAGCGACGCCAGGTGGTCGAGTTCGATCTCCTTCCGCAGCAGTTGCGCGTTCAGTTCGCTGACGGCGCCCTTCGTGCGAGTCAGCTCGCTCCGTGACGCAAGATACGCGACGCAGACCAGCGCAGACACCAGCGCCGGCAGCGCCAGGCTGACGATGCGGTCGACGCTGACGCCATCGCCGGAGACATGCCCGACGGTGATCGCGGCATACGACAGCCCGATCGCGACCCCACCGGCGAGCGCGAACGCCAGTTTCTTCACAGCTATATCGTCGGCACGTTGCCGATCCTATTGAGTCACCAATCGAAGCTCATCGTTACGTCACATTCACGCGCCCGGCAGCCCACGTTCACTTGACTGCTAGTACATCTGTTCTATACTGGCCTCAGCCCTACCTCCCTGCCGCAGCGGGGCCTGGGGTTAATCTCCCACCTCACGGAGCCGGCGATGCGCCTGGCCTGCGTCACCATCCCCAATTTCCGTATCGCGCTCGAACGTGCGCGGGCGCCAGAGCTTCGCGCCCGGCCCGTGGCCATCGGCGAGCCGCCGCCGGGCGAGAACCGCATCATCGACTGCTCGCCCCAGGCTGCGGCGCTCGGCGTCCGCATCGGCATGCCGCTGCGCGACGCCCGCACGGTCGTGCCGGACCTCGTGCTGCTGCCGCCCGACCCCGTGTACTACGCCCGCGCGGGCGATGCCCTGCTCGCGGCCATCGAGGCGGCCGAGCCGCAGGTCGAGCCCGGCGATGACGGCACCGCCTTCGCCGCGCTCGACCCGGCCGCAGACCTCGGGGCGCAGCAGGAGGCCACGGAGCGCCTGCTGCACGCTGTGCGGGAGACCGCCGGCATCGAGGCGAGCGTGGGCGCCGGCGAGGGCAAGTTCATCGCCTGGATCGCGGCGACGGTCAGCGCGCCCGGCGAAACAGCGGTCGTGCCTGCAGGACAGGAGCGGGCGTTCATCGCGCCGCTCAGCGCCTCCTTCCTGCCGGTCTCGTATGAGACGCAGCGCAGGCTGGGGCTCTACGCGCTGGGGACCATCGGCGATGTCGCGCGACTGGACATCGGGCCGCTGCAGGCGCAGTTCGGGAGCGAGGGGCGGCGGCTCTGGGAGCTGGCGCGCGGCATCGACCGCACGCCGTTCGTCCCCCGCCCGCGCATCGAGCCCCTGAGCGCCACGATCGCCATGCCGGCGCCGAGCGTGAACAGCGCGGCGCTGATCATCGCCGCGCAGCAGCTCGTCGGACGGCTGCTGCAGCGCCCGTCGATGCGCTACCGCTTCGTTCGCCAGCTGCGGCTGCGGCTGTCGCTGCTCGGCGGCGGCAGCTGGGAGCGCACGCTGACCCTGCGCGATCCGGCGGGCGACGAAGACAGCGCGCTGTTCGTGCTGAAGAAGCTGCTGGAGCCGCTGCAGCTCAGCGCCCCCGTCGAGGAGATGACGCTCGAATTCATCGGCATGACGGCGGAGACGGGCAAGCAGCGCAGCCTGCTGTTCGCCGAGCAGGCGCGGCGGCGGGCGCAGCTCATCGCGGCGCTCCGCCAGCTGAAGACGCGCTTCGGCGGCGAGCCGCAGGTCGCGCGGGTGGTGGAGGTGGAACCATGGTCGCGGATCCCAGAACGCCGGTACGCGCTCATCGACTACGACCTCTAGCGGGCCCGCGGCCGCTGCAGGTCGAAGCCGGCACGGGGGCGGCGCCGCGGTCCGTCGTGTTCGAGGGCGAGCGCCGCGCGGTCGAGGCGGTACAGGACCGCTGGCGCATCGACGACGAGTGGTGGCGCGAGACGCCGGTCTCGCGGATGTACTACGAGCTGCGGCTGGAGGGCGACCGCGTGATCACGGTCTACCGCGACCTGCACGAGACCCGCCCGGGAGGCGCCTGGTGGCTTCAGCGATATTAGCCGCGCGCGCGTGTCAGCCACTCGATGTCGATCAATCCGGCGCGCTGCAGTTGCTCGAATTCACGATCGCCGGTCACCACCGCTGCATCCATCCGCTGTGCGAGCGCAGCGGCGAAGCAGTCAGCGTAGGACAACGCGAATCGCGTCTTCAGATCGGCAGCAGCGAACGTGAGGTTCCGGTCTGTATCAATGAACGTCACACCTCCCTGCTCGAGCTGAGCGATGAGGAGCGCTGCGGCCTGGCGATTCTCTGTCCGTGCGACACGGTAGAAGACTTCCCCGACATTGATCAGCGACATCCAAAACAGGTTGACGGCATCATGCCGAAGTTCCCGCACGCGCGCCGCGCCTGGTTCGTGCCAGTAGTCCGCCAACACCGCAAAGCTATCGAGGACGTAACGGCTCACGCCGGCTGGCGCTTGCGTGGCGGCGGCAGATCACGCTCTTCCTCGACCAGCTCACGGCGACGCTCCTCCAGCAGGACTTCTGTCATCGGCCGCTCGCCCGGCAATCTTTTGAACATGCCGCTCACGAGTTCAATCGGGTTTTCGGGCACCCTGGTCACATACAGTGTGTACAGCCCACGATCCTGCTTCATGTTGAAGGCTGGGGGCCAGAGGTACATGGCGACCTCATCTCCCGGGCGCAGCCCCATCTCCTCGCGGATCTCCTTCGGGATGACCACCCAGCCCTTGGAAGAGACCTTCGCCCGTCCCTGCAGGTACTTCCCGACGAACCGACCGGGCTCGGGATCAGGCAGCGCCCGAGTCTTGATCTCCGCCGCGGATCGTCGCTGCGCAGGCGGCTTCGCAGGCGTGGCGCTAGGTTTGCTCGCGCGTCTTGGTGCTGCTCGCTTTGTAGCCATCGACAGCCTCCTGAGAGATACCAATCGAGAAACAGTATAACTCATGACGCAACCGGATTACCGCTATCGCGCCGAGCTCCACATGCACTCCTGCTGGTCGCTGCTCGATGGCGCTTCAAGCACCGACGAGCTGATCCTGCGCGCGCGCGAGCTGGGCTATGAGGCGCTGGCGCTCACCGACCACGACGGGCTCTACGGATCGATGGAGTTCGCGCAGGCCGCGAAGTCCTTTGGCATCCGCCCCATCACCGGCGCCGAAATGACGCTCGAGGACGGCCACCACCTCACCCTGCTCGCCGCCGACGTCGAGGGCTACGGCAACCTCTGCCGCCTGCTCTCGACCGCGCACCTCACCGGCACCCGCAAGGAGCCGCGGCTCTCGCTCGATGCGCTCGTGCGGCACACGCGCGGGCTGATCGCGCTCTCCGGCTGCAAGCTGGGCGAGGTGCCGTCGCTGCTCGATGACGGCGAGTACGACGCTGCCGAAGCCGCCGTCAAGCGTTATGTCGAATGGTTTGGGCGCGACAACTTCTACCTCGAGCTCCAGCAGAACCTCGTGCGCGGTGACACAGAGCGCTGCCGCCGCCTCGTCGCCCTCGCCCGCAAGCACGGCCTGCGCTACGTCGCCACGAACGACGTCCACTACCACGAGCGCGCGCGCCACCGCCTGCAGGACGTCATGGTGGCGATCCGCCATCGCAGCACGCTCGAGGCGTCGCACCGCGAGCGGCGCGAGAACTCCGAGTACTACCTGAAGTCACCGCAGGAGATGGAAGCGCTGTTCGCCGAGTGGCCGGAGGCGCTCGAAGAGAGCGCCCGCATCGCCGAGCGCTGCACCTTCGACCTGACCACGGACCTCGACTATCGCTTCCCCGACTACGCCGCGCCGGACGCTTCGAGCGCCGACGAGTACCTCGAGACGGTGTGCCGTCAGGCGGCACGCGAGCGCTACGGCACGGTCGATGGCCGCATCCCGGAGCGCGTCGAGCAGCGCCTGCGCGAGGAGCTGCGGCTGGTGCGCAAGCACGGCCTGTCGGGCTTCTTCCTCATCTACCGCGACCTGCTCGAGCTCAGCCGCGAGGTCGCGGCCGAAGTGCGCGGCGGGCACACTGCCCGCAGCCGCGCCGGCCTGCCACCGGGCCGCGGCCGCGGCTCCTCGGTCGGCTCGATCCTCTGCTACCTGATCGGCCTCTCGCACGTCGACCCGATCCACTACAACCTCTTCCTCGGGCGCTTCCTGAACGACGAGATCGCCTCCGTCCCGGACATCGACCTCGACTTCCCGCGCGACATCCGCGAGCAGCTGATCCTCCGCGTGTACGAGCACTTCGGCCACGAGCACGCGGCCCTCGTCGCCAGCTTCCCGACGTACAAACTGCGCAGCGCCATCCGCGACGTCGGCAAGGCGCTCGGCATCGCCGAGAGTGAGCTCGACCGGCTGGCGAAGCGCGCCGGCTGGGGCCACGGCGGCGACATCGAGAAAGAGATGTCGATGTACGGCGAGTACGCGGCCAAGGTCAATGCGCCGATCTGGCGCGACCTCATCGAATTGTCGCAGCAGATCTCCGGCTTCCCGCGCCACCTCAGCCAGCACGTCGGCGGCATGGTCATCTCCACCAAGCCCATCGTCGAGCTGGTGCCCGTCGAGCAGGCGGCGATGGACGGACGCTACATCTGCCAGTGGGACAAGGATTCGATCGATGACGCGCGCTTCATCAAGATCGACTTCCTGGCGCTCGGCATGCTCTCGCTCGTTGAAGAATGCGCCGACCTCATCGCCGAGCAGCACGGCCGCATCGAAGACCTGAGCCGCATCGACTTCAACGACCCCGAGGTCTACGACATGATCTGCGAGGCCGACACCGTCGGCGTCTTCCAGATCGAGAGCCGCGCGCAAATGCAGATGCTGCCCCGCACGCGACCGCGCACGATCGAGGATCTGACGGTGCAGGTGGCGATCATCCGCCCGGGGCCGATCGTCGGCGGCGCGGTGAACCCGTACGTCCGTCACCGCCAGGCGCAGCTCGCAGACCCGAGCTTCAAGCCGCCGTACGACCACCCGAGCCTGGAGCCGGTGCTCGCGGAGACGCTCGGCGTCATTCTCTACCAGGAGCAGGTGCTGCAGGCCGCCATGGCGGTCGGCGGCTTCAGCAGCGGCCAGGCGGAAGCGCTGCGCCGGGCGATGAGCCGCAAGCGCTCGCGTGACAACATGGAGCAGTTCTTCGGCCTGTTCCTGGAGGGGGCGCGCAAGAACGGCGTCACGGACGACATCGCGAAGATGGTGTTCGAGAAGATCGTCGCATTCGCGGAGTTCGGCTTCCCGAAGAGCCACTCCGCCGCGTTCGCGTTCCTCGCCTACCAGTCGGCGTGGCTGCGACGCTACTACCCCGTCGAGTTCCTCTGCGCGCTGCTCAACGCCCAGCCCATGGGCTTCTACCCCCCGCACGTCCTCGTGCACGACGCACAGCGCCACGGCGTCCGCGTGCTGCCGCCCGATGTCAACGCCAGCGGCGCGACCTGCACCGTTGAGCACGATGCGCTGCGCGTGGGCTTCGGCTACGTGCGCGGCATCGGCAGCGGGCCGGCGCGGGCGGTCGCCGCCGAGCGCGCGCGCAACGGCGACTTCCGCTCGCTCACAGACTTCGTGCGCCGGATGGGCGCGGTGCCGCCGGGCGGCACCTACGCCGGATCTGATGGTGGAAGCTGGAGGCTCGAAGATGGAAAGCTGCTCCAACCTCTAACATCCAACATCCAACATCGGTCCCGCTGGAGCACGCCTCGGCAAGAACCGACGATCTCTCCTCTTTCACAAGAAGCGATCGAAAACCTCATCCAGATCGGCGCGTTCGATGCGTTCGGGATGAACCGCCGCGAGCTGTTGTGGCAACTCGGCCTGCTGTATCGCCCGCCGAGCTCACAGCTCGCACTGCCGCTGCCTGTCGAGCGGGACTCCGCGCGGCTCGCCGACATGTCGATGTGGGAGCGCATGGCCGCGGACTACAACCTGCTGTCGCTCTCGCCCGGCTACCACCCGATGGCGCTCATGCGGCCGGGCATCGGCGAGTCGATGCCTTCGCTGCGCCACCTGCTGCACCTGCCGGACGGCGAGCATGTGCGCGTGCCGGGCATGGTCGTCTGCCGCCAGCAGCCGGGCACGGCGAAGGGGTTCGTCTTCCTGCTGATGGAGGACGAGTTCGGCATGCTGAACATCATCGTCCCGCCGTGGCTGCACGAGCGCCAACGCGCGCTCGTCCGCGGCGAGCCGTTCGTCATCGTCGAAGGCACGTTGCAGCGGAAGGAAGGGACGGTGAACCTGCTGGCGCAGCGCTTCGAGCCCCTCCCGCTGCCCGCCGCCCGCCGCGCCGCCGAGCGCCTGCACGACCCCGACTCGCACAACTTCGGGTGATTTCGAGTTCTGCAAGGTGAATGCCGGCGTCATCGTGTACTCTGCGTAGGCTGCAAGATTTGGCAGCCTAGAAAAACAGGTGCGACATGAGACGCGACACGAAGAACAACAGCGAATCCTCCTTTTAACCGCACATCGAAGCGCCGGCACGGATACCCAAGCGAGACGAGGGTGAAGCGTGGAAGGCGGGTCGTTCGAGGCTTCAAGGATCTTGAAGAGAAACTCGGGCGAAACGATCCCTGTCCCTGCGGCTCGGGGAAACGCTTTCAAGTAGTGCTGCCGGAACAGCGGGCGATTTGACGGATCGCCGCGCGACTTCTACTTTTCGCGATTGAAGCGATCGCCTATGGCGCCTGTTTCGCTGACAGGCGCCATGGTTTTTCTCGCGCACCTGTACTCCGCTGCTAACTCTCCCCGCCGTCCTTGCCCGCACGCCGGAACATCGTCCCCGCGATCTTGCGCGTCACGAAGCGCGGCATCCACGCAGCCGTCTGCGCCGTCGCGCGGTTGAGCGCACCGGGAATCGCGATCGCCCGGCGGCGCCGCACCGACCCTAACGCCGAATCGACGACCTCATCGACGCTCGTCCACGGCACTCCTCGCATCTTCGAGGAGTCCAGGTCCGCCGCGTCCTGGAAGCCCGTGCGCACCGGTCCGGGGCACAGGCACGTCACGGTCACGCCGTGCCGGAGCGACTCTTCGTGCAGCGCCTCGCTAAAGTGCAGCACGAACGCCTTCGTCGCGGCGTACGTCGCCATGTACGGCACCGGCTGGAACCCGCCCGTCGATGCCACGTTGATCACGGCGCCTGCGCCGCGCGCGTACATCGGCCGCAGCGCGGCGTGGCAGAGGCGCGTCAGCGCCCGCACATTCAGGTCGATCTCTTGCATCTCACGCTCAAGCGGCAGCTGCGCGAACTCGCCGTTCGTCCCGAAGCCCGCGTTGTTGATCAGCAGGTCGATGTCGCCCGCCGCGAGCCGGCGCTCAATCGCCGCCACGCCATCTTCCGTCGCAAGGTCGACCGCGATGATCTCCGTGCGCGCGCCGGCGGCGTCGGCGCCCGCTGCGACTTCGCGGAGCACGTCCTCCCGTCGCGCGACCAGCACCAGGTCATGCCCGTCGCGCGCGAGCCGTTCGGCGAACGCGCGGCCGATGCCGGATGATGCGCCCGTGATCAGTGCCTTCGGCCGGTGATGCCCGTCCGTCGCCATGCGTCCCTCCCACCGGCGCGCGTGTTCGATGCCGCGCATCCAGTCAGGACGCGATCCTACTACGGCGCCGCGATGGTGTCGATTGCGCTACCCGGCCGCCGCCTCGATCCGCCGCTCGGCGATGTCCGCGTACTCGTCGACGCTCTCGACGAGCAGCCAGCGCCGGTCGTGGCGGCCGGCCGCAACGGCGAGCGTGCCGGCGCCCGCGAATGGGTCCAGCAGCAGCTCGCCCGGCTTCGACGCGAGCAGCACTGCCCGCTCGAGCAGCGCGAGCGGCTTCTGCGACGGATGCTTCCCGGCGGATCGTTCGCGCTTCGCCGTTACCGGGAACTCCCAGAGGTTCCGCATCTGCTTGCCGCCGTTCATCTCCTTCGCGTCCCAGTAGTTGAACGTCCACCCCGTCGCGCGCGCCGGCGTCTCGTTCACCGCCCAGATGATCTGCTCCGTGCTCTCGGTCAGCGTCCGTGCGGTGATGTTCGGCTGGGCGTTCGGTTTGAACCACACGACCGAGTTCAGCACCCGGCGCTCGAGCACGTTCTGGAGAATGAACCCGAGCTGGTAGATGTTGTGATAGGTGCCGAAGACGAGGATGTTCCCATTCGGCTTCACGATGCGCGACACCTCGCGCAGCCAACGCACGTTGAACTGGTAGAACTCGTCTTTCGTGAACGCGTCCCACGTCTCTTCCATCGTCACATGCGACGAGAACGCCCACCCGAGACCGTTCTTGTTCCGCCGCCCGCTTCCCGAGCCGATGTTGAACGGCGGATCGACGATGCAATGGTCGACGCACGCATCCGGCCACTGTGCCATCAGCTCC
>DASUKS010000009.1:0-7466 GCA_036278595.1 Dehalococcoidia bacterium | reverse complement strand
CGCCGCGCAGCTCTGCTCGCGGTCTGGTGCGCGACTGCGCAACGGCCGCGCGCGGTTGCGGCGCGAAGGTTGCCGCGAGCGCCGCTAGCAGCACGGCGGTTGCCAGTGCCGCTTTGGTGGCGCGGCGGAAACGGGTGGGCTTGGTGCGTCCAGTCCATGCCATGCTCGACCCCCTCCTGCGATGCTCGGCCCGGACGCTGGCACCCGCGAGCAGCGCCAGCCGGCATACTCGCCGCGTTGCTGCTTGCAAAGTCGCATCGACGCGCGTATCCTCTGGCTCGATGAACGCGGT
Source organism: Dehalococcoidia bacterium (assembly GCA_036278595.1). GTDB lineage: Bacteria > Chloroflexota > Dehalococcoidia > DSTF01 > JACRBR01 > JADMII01. The sequence continues at coordinate 7,174 of DASUKS010000009.1, read as the reverse complement.
GTCAAGTAATAACACGTCGAGTTGGTCTGCTGGTCGATCATTCGCGATCGCGCTTCTGTTGCTTGCGGCGGCGGCAGCAAGCGCCTGCTTGATGCAACCCCCCGGCCCTGACCACTACTATCACAACTTCGAGACGGCGGCGGCGAAGGCGCCTTCGCAGGGCTACACCATGTACTGGCTTGGGAAGCGGTTTCAGCTGGGAGAAGTCACCTATTCGGGGCCGACAGTCCCAGATTTTGGCGGTGAATACGATGACGGAGGCGCCACGATTGCATATGCTATATCGGATTCTGGAGAGTCAACCGGCGACGACTTTCTTATCCTGCTCTACTCACCATCGGCGTGGAAACTAGAAGCTGCGGCTTACGAAACTCCGAACCCGCGCGCCAGGGACACAACGTTTGAAGACATCACCGTCGCCGGCAAACCAGCCAGGCTCTTTGTGACCAAATGGCTGACCGGCGCACGGCGCGGCGATATCCGCAGTATCGCCGTGGAGCAACAACGCGGCGACACGGCCGTCGTTGTGAGCGCAACCGACGGCATCGATCCCACCCCCGGCGCCGAGCAAGCCAACCCGCTCATGGACGAGCAGACGTTCCTCTCGGTAGTCCAGCACCTTCGCCCTTACCCGCAGTAGCGCTCGCGAGGCCGCCCGCCGTTTGCAACGTGCCCCCATCCGGCGTACGCTCGCTTCGATGAGGACGACGCGAACGATTAGGAGCCGGCATGCTGCGCTCGCAACGGCGCTGCTGTTGTGCGCGGCGCTAGCAGCAAGCGCATGCTTGATGCGCAAAGAACATTTCGTGGACAACTACAGAACCGTGGTCGCGAGCGCGTCGCGCGATCATTACACCGCGTATTGGCTCGGCTACGGGTTCACCGCAGGCGGGCTGCAATTCAACGGGCCAATTACGGGCGACTTCGCCTACGACGTACCCGGGGGTGGGGTGACCGCGGAATATTCCGCCGACCTCAATGCCAGTCATGCTGCGGTGGTACTCACTCTCACGTGCTACGGCCCAGCGGCATGGTCGAATTGGCAGGCACTGCATCCGCATGCAAACGATGGCGCAACGCGCACCCCAGTGACGTTCGGGACACGACGGGCGACGCTCGTGACAGCCCCGTTCGCCGGTCACCCGAATTACTTTGCGGTCGAGTTCCATCTCGGCGAGACGACGGTTCTCGCGCGCACGTCCATCGACGCCGGACACCCTAATGCCACCCCCAACCCGAACCCCCTCGTGGACGTCCAAACGCTGCTCGCCGTGCTCGCGAACCTCCGCCCGTACCCGCAGTAGCCGTCGCGCTGCCATCACGCACACACCCCACGGTCGATTGACCCCTACCCGACCCCACACCTACACTCCCACCACCACTCGCACCGCACACCCCACGCCCGTCAGGAGACGAGATGCTCGACCGAGTCCTCAACATCAACCCCGAGCGCATCGCCGTCACCGAGCTGTTCGGCGCCATCGGCTCGCCTCAGCGCACCACCGAGTACATCCGCATGCTGCGCGCGATCGAGGAGAACAACCGCATCCGCGCGCTCGTCATCGATATCGATTCCCCTGGCGGCGCCGCCGGCCCGTCGGAGTACATCTTCAGCTCGGTGAAGAAGATCGCCGATAAGAAGCCCGTCGTCGCCTTCATCCGCGGCATGGGCGCGTCCGGCGGCTACATGGTCGCCTGCGGCGCGACGAAGATCATCGCCGTGCCGATGGCACTCGTCGGCTCCATCGGCGTCATCTCGCAGCGGCCGATGCTCCACGAGGCGCTCGACAAGATCGGCGTCCGCATGGAGACGACGAAGGCCGGCCGCCTGAAGGACATGTTCTCGCCCTTCCGCGAGCCCACCCCCGAAGAGAAGGAGCGCGAGCAGACGCTGCTCAACACCTTCTACGACCGCTTCGTCGAGCTCGTCGCCACGCAGCGCAAGCTCTCCGTCGAACGCACGCGCGAGCTCGCGACGGGCGAAGTCTTCACCGCCGACGAGGCGAAGACCACCGGCCTCATCGACGACCTGGGTGACCTCGACACCGCGATCGACCTCGCGCAGGGCCTCGCCGAGATGCCAGAGCGCAAGGTGACGTACGTGAAGCCGCACCGCGGCCTCCGCGACCGCCTCCTCAACAACGCCGCCATGGCCGTCGTTGACGCCTTCGGTGCCGCCATCGAAACCCGCCTCCGCGAAGGACAGTACCGCTGACTGGTTCGCTCGTGACTGGTCACTGGTGACTGGGGGTGCCGTATCCCGGCGCGTGCCAGTTAGTACGCGTCGCAGGTCGCAAGTTCCCAGTACGGCGCCCGACATCCCCGATGACGCACGCCCACACATCAGCAGCTCCCCTCTCCACACTGTGGAGAGGGGCCGGGGGAGAGGTATCCGCGCGCAGCGCGAAGTCCAACATCCAACATCCAACTTCCAACGTCGCCCCGTGCGACCCTCGCTCGCCGACACGCCCAGGCCCGCCGATATACTCCTGCGGAAGGAACACACCATGAGATCCCTCCGCGTCGCGCTGGCGCAGATCGATACCACCATCGGCGACCTGCGCGGCAACGCAGCGAAGATCATCGACTGGACCGAACGCGCGCGGGCGGCCGGGGCCGATGTCGTCGCCTTCCCGGAGCTCGCCGTCACCGGCTACCCGCCCGAAGACCTCGTGCTGCGCCGCTCGTTCATCGCCGATAACCTGCGCGCGCTGGATAGCATCGTCGCGGCCACGAAGGGCATCGCGTCCGTCGTCGGCTTCGTCGATATGGACGACGACATCTACAACGCCGCCGCGGTCATCTCGGACGGCCGCCTCGTCGCCCGCTACCACAAGCAGTTCCTCCCGACCTACGGCGTCTTTGACGAGGACCGCTACTTCCAGCATGGCAGCGAGGCGCCGGTCTTCGTGATCGCCGGCGTCGATGTCGGCGTGAACATCTGCGAGGACATCTGGTATCCCGAAGGCCCGACGCGCGAGCAGGCACGCACGGGCGCCGAGGTCATCGTCAACATCAACGGCTCGCCCTTCCACCAGGGCAAGGGCCAGTTCCGCGAGAACATGATCTCGACGCGCGCGAACGACAACGCTGTCATCGTCTGCTACGTGAACATGGTCGGCGGTCAGGACGAGCTTGTGTTTGATGGTCACAGCCTGATCTGCGACGAGCGCGGCGGCCTGATCGCGCGCGCACCGCAGTTCCGCGAGCACCTGCTGGTCTGCGACCTCGACATCGATGGCGTCTTCCAGGCGCGACTCCACGACCCGCGTGGCCGCAAGGAGCGCTTCGAACAGCGCACCGCGCCCGATGCGACGTCGAAGATCGTCGTCTCCGAAGCGCCGCTCGTCGCCGAGAAGCCGGCCGCCGGTCCGCCGTCCATCGCGCCGCTGCTCGACCCCGTCGCCGAGGTGTGGGAGGCGCTCGTGCTCGGCGTGCGCGACTACCTCGGCAAGACCGGCTTCGGCGACGTGCTCGTCGGGCTCTCCGGCGGCATCGACTCCGCGCTCGTCGCCTGCATCGCCTGCGACGCCATCGGCCCCGACCATGTCGTCGGCGTGTCGATGCCGTCGCGCTTCTCGTCTGAAGGCAGCAAGACCGACGCCGACGCGCTCGCCGCGAACGCCGGCTTCCGCCTGCTCACGCTGCCCATCGAAGGCCCCTTCGAAGCCACCCTCGAGGTGCTCGCGGAGCCCTTCGCCGACACGCAGTTCGGCACCGCCGAGGAGAACCTGCAGGCGCGCATCCGCGGCAACCTGCTGATGGCGCTCTCGAACAAGTTCGGCTGGCTTGTCCTCACCACCGGCAACAAGAGCGAGATCGCCACCGGCTACTCGACGCTCTACGGCGACATGGCCGGCGGCTTCGCCGTGATCAAGGACGTGCCGAAGACGCTCGTGTACGACCTCGCGCGCCACAAGAACCGCAGCGCCGGCCGCGACGTCATCCCGCAGTCGATCATCGACAAGCCGCCGACCGCCGAGCTGCGCCCCGACCAGCTCGACACCGACTCGCTCCCCCCGTACGACGTGCTCGACCCGATCCTCGAGGCCTATGTCGAAGAGGACCGCAGCGTCGAAGAGATCATCGCCGCTGGCTTCGACGAACCCACGGTGAAGCGCGTCGTCAAGATGGTGGACCGCAACGAATACAAGCGCCGCCAGGCGCCGCCCGGCCTGAAGGTCACTCCGCGCGCCTTCGGCCGCGACCGCCGCCTGCCCATCGCCAACCGCTACGACCCCAGCTGACCGCGCTGTTGTCGCGAGCGCAGCGCAGCCGCACGCTGACCGTATCCGCAACCGTCATTAGCACCGGTGCCCCGCCAATCCAACCGTCACTCGGATTGCCGGTACCCGGCCAATCCGGGTAGTGAACAGCATGCCATGCATCCCGAGGCTCCCCCTCTCCAATTTTTGGAGAGGGGGCTGGGGGGTGAGGTGGCGCGCAGCGCCAGCGTGCTTCTCCGCATGGTCGCGCCCGCACCGCCAGCTCCCACACGTCGAGCATCGCCGTCCGATCATCGTCGCGGGCTCGTCACGTGCATGCGGCGCTGTCCAACCTCCAACTTCCAACCTCCAGCCTCCCCCGCATGGCCCGGCGCCCGCCAGCTTCCGGCTATGCAGGTTTTAGGCAAGAATGCGATCATGACCCCACCCCGCGGACTCATCTTCGACTTCGGCGGCGTCCTCTGGGACATGTCGTGGCAGAGCGCGCGCGACATCGCGCGCGAGCACGGCCTCGGCGAGCGCGCCGTCGTCGAAACGCTGTACGCCAGCGAGCACTGGCGCCAGGTCGAAGTCGGCGCCGGCGACCGCGACCTCTGGCGCCGCGAGGCCCACAGCGAGCTCGAAGCGCTCGCCGGCCGCACCCTCCCGCCGCTGCACGACCACTGGCGCGCGCAGCAGCGGCTCATCGAACCCAACATCGACCTCATCCGCGCGCTGCGGCCGCCCTATCGCACGGCCGTCCTCAGCAACGCCGATACCACCCTCACCCAGCGCCTCCGCGATATCGGCATCCACGACCTGTTCGACGCCGTCGTCTGCTCGGCCGACGTCCGCATCGCGAAACCTGAGCCGCGCATCTACCCGCTCGCCGCCGAGGCGCTCGGCCTGCCTCCGGCTGAGTGCATCTTCATTGACGACCTCGAAGCCAACGTCGAAGCCGCCCGCGCGGCCGGCATGCAGGCGGTGCAGTTCCTCATCGACCGCGGCGACCGGCTCGATGAGCAGCTCCGCGAGCTTGGCATAAGCGCCCCATCAGGTACGATGGGCGCGTGACCGGAGGAGGAGGGCAGAGATGACCAAAGACTACGCGCTGTTTGCCTTCATCGTGATGTCGTTCTGGGTGGTTGCCATCGCCGTCGCCCTCGTCGTCGCCATCCACCCGGCGATCGGCCACTTCTCCTTCTAACACCCACCCCAGCGAACACGCGTGACGCAGGCGCCCGCTACCGGCGCGCGCAGCGTCACTCCGGCCTCTGCCCTCGATCACCTGCGCCCAACGCCACTTTCGCCTTGCGCACGACGCACCCATAATCGCCGCAGAATCGGCTGGGTACGACGCAGCGGGAGGCGCGATGGACTGGCAGGAGCTCTATCAACAGCGGACGACCACGCCCGACAAGGCCGTGCAGGTCGTGAAGTCCGGCGACACCGTCGTCCTGTCGATCTTCCCGCCGCTCACGCTCCCGCCCGCGCTCGCTGCGCGCAAGGGCGAGCTCAACGACGTCCGTATCCGCCTCCTCGCGCCGGCCGCCGACCCCGGCTGGCTTCGCATGCCCGACGCGTCCGTGTTCGACGTCGAGTTCGAGCTGTACATCGGCGACTTCGCGCGCTTCATGACCGATGAGCGTCGCGGCGCGTATCTGCCGAACCTCTTCTCGCTCGGCATGAAGGCCTACGATGACGGTCGCCACACCGACGTCCATGTCCCCGACGTCCTCTTCTGCAGCGTCTCGCCGCCGAATCGACAGGGCTACTGCCACTTCGGCGCCCACCACTGGGTGCAGCGTTCATACGCGCGGCGGGTCCCCACCGTGATCGCCGAGGTCAACCCGAACCTCACGCCCGTGTACGGCGACGTCTACATTCACGTCTCCGAGATCGACCACTTCGTCGAGCTGAAGCTGCCGCCGTTCGAGCGCGCGCAGTTCGACACGGCGCTCGAAGCGATCGCCGATGAGAGCCGCCGCGAAGCGTGGCGTACGCTCGGCGATGAGCTGCCCAACGTGAACCTGCTCGCGGGAATCGCCGGCGTCATGGCCGCCGTGCACCCGGACGACGCGCGCCGCCTGCTCGGCATGGCCGAACCCCCGCCCGAAGCGGTGCCGATGGCGCGCTACCTCAACGAACTCGTGCAGGACGGCGACACGATCCAGATCGGCACCGGCGAGCCTTCGCGTGGCATCGCGCGCCTCGGAGCGTTCGATGGGAAGAAGCATCTCGGCATTCACACCGAGCTCGGCTGGCCCGGCCTCGGCCGCATGTGGCGCGATGGCATCGTCGATGGCAGCCGCAAGGAGATCCATACCGGCAAGAGTGTCGCCGCGGCCTGGACCGGCTGCGATCCGAACGACCTCGATATCATCGCCGACAACCCACACTTCGAGCTGTACGACCCGGAGTACGTGCTCAACCCGCGCACGCTGACGAAGTTCGACCGCTTCTTCGCGATCAACAACGCGATCTCCGTTGACCTGCTCGGGCAGATCAACTCCGAGAGCGTCTTCGGCGGCCGCATCATCAACGGCAGCGGCGGCCAGCCGGAGATGCACACGGCGGGCGCCTTCGCCCCGAAGGGTCGCGCCGTCACGCTGCTGCCGTCGACCGCGATGGGTGGCGCCGTCTCGCGCGTCGTCGCGCAGATGGAGCCCGGCTCGCTGATCACCGTCCCGCGCTTCTACGCCGACGTCGTGATCACCGAGTACGGCGTCGCGCGGCTCTGGGGCAAGAACCACCGCCAGCGCGCCGAAGAGCTGATCGCCGTCGCCCACCCCGACCACCGCGAAGACCTCCGCGCCCAGGCCCGCGCCCTCTGGTGGCCGTAGGCCGGTTGGCTGGTCAATGATGACTGGTCGCTGGTTGGTCGTGCTAGTCGGCACGCGACCGCAACAGGTTCGGAACGAGCATGCTCACACGTACCGCGTTCCCGCTCGCCACAGTGTGGAGAGGGG
>DASUKS010000008.1:0-3277 GCA_036278595.1 Dehalococcoidia bacterium | reverse complement strand
TCGCGAAAATCAGGCCTCCGACGACGGCGCGGCCCAGCGGTGCGTTTTGTTCGCCGCCCTCGCCCAGGCTCAATGCCATCGGCGCCATGCCGATAACCATGGCCAGCGCCGTCATCAACACCGGCCGGAACCGGGTGAACCCGGCGTCAACGGCGGCGTCGGCGGCGGCGCGACCTTTGGCGAGCTCGTCTTTCGCGAAGCTCACCACGAGGATGCTGTTGGCGGTGGCGACCCCCATGCACATGATCGCGCCGGTCAGCGCCGGCACGCTGATGGTCGTGTGCGACACGAACAGCATCCAGACGATGCCGGCGAGCGCCGCCGGCAGGGCCGAGATGATGATGAACGGATCGAGCCACGACTGGAAGTTCACGACGATCAGCAGATAGACGAGCACGATCGCGAGCGTCAGGCCGCTCAGCAGCCCCGCGAACGACGACGTCATCGTCTCGATCTGGCCCCGGACGATGAGGCGCGAGCCGCGCGGCAGGGCGGCGCGGCTTCGATCGATGATCGGCGTGATCGCGCGCGACACGCCGCCGAGATCGCGCCCCTGCACCGACCCGAAAATGTCGATGACCGGCTGCACGTTGTAGTGCGACACGACGGCCGGCTCCGCCCTGCGCGTCACCGTTGCGAGCGATTCGAGCAGCGCCGGCCGCGCGGCGCCGTTGCCGGTCACCGGGATGTTGCCGAGGTCCTGCAGGGACGTGACCTGGTACTGCGGCATCTGCGTCGCGATCGTGTAGCTGACGTCGGTCTGCGGGTTCAGCCAGAAGGTCGGCGAGGTCTGGCCGCTGCCGCTCAGCGAAATCAGCAGGTTGTTCGCGACGTCCCGCTCGGTGAAGCCCGCCTGCGACGCGCGCGTGCGGTCGACGTTCAGCTCGAGCGCCGGCTGGTTCGCCGCCTGGTGCACGCGCAGGTCGACGATGCCCGGCACGCGCGCCAGCTTCGTCATCAATCCCGCGGCGAACCGGCGGTTCCCGTCCTGGTTGCGCCCGACCACCTGCACGTCGATTGGCGCCGGCAGCCCGAAGCTCAGGATCTGGCTGACGATGTCGGGCGGGATGAAGGAGAACTCGACGCCGGGAAACGAGCGCGCGAGCACGAGGCGCAGGTCGTGCACGTACCCGGCGGTCGGCCGATGGTCGGGCGTCAGTGCCACCAGGATGTCGGCGTCCTGCGGGCCGATCGGGGCCGAGTTGCTGTACGACAGGTTGAGGCCGCTGTAGGGGAGGCCGATGTTGTCGATGACGCTGTCGATTTCGCGCTTCGGGACCACGCGGCGGACCACCTGCTCCACACGATCGCACAGCGCCGCCGTCTCCTCGATGCGCGTGCCGGTGGCGGCGCGCAGGTGCAGCTTGAATTGCCCCGAATCGACGGCGGGGAAGAAGTCCTCTCCCACCCACGGCAGCAGCGCGAACGACGCCACGCACCCAATCAGGAAGATGGCGATGAAGGCGCCGCGGCGGGCGACGCAGCGCTCGACGGCGCCGCGGTAGTTCAGCCGCACGCGCGTGAACCACCGATCGAACCACGTGTAGCCCGCCTTCGCGCTGCCGGCCGCGGCGGACGCCGCTTCGGCAGGGTGCGCCTTCAACAAATACTTCGCCATCGTCGGGACGAGCGTCCGCGACAGGACGTACGAGGCGAGCATCGCGAAGACGACCGCTTCGGCCATCGGGACGAACAGGTACCTGGCGACGCCGCTCAGGAAGAACATCGGGACGAACACGATGCAGATGCACAGCGTCGAGACGAGCGCGGGAACCGCGATCTGCTCGGCGCCGTCGAGGATCGCGGGCACGAGCGCCTTGCCCTGCTCGAGGTGCCAGTTGATGTTCTCGATCGCCACCGTCGCATCGTCGACGAGGATGCCGACGGCGAGCGCGAGGCCGCCGAGCGTCATGATGTTGATCGTCTCGCCGAGCGCGCTGAGGACGATGATCGACGTCAGTACCGAGAGCGGGATCGAGACCGCGATGATCAGCGTGCTGCGCCAGCTGCCGAGGAAGACGAGGATCATCAGCGCCGTCAGGACGGCCGCGATCAGCGCCTCGCGGACGACCCCTTCGATTGAGGCGCGCACGAACACCGACTGGTCCGCCAGCGGCGTGATCTTCAGGGCCGCCGGCAGTCCGGCCGCGATCTGCGGCAGCTCCTTCTCGATGTTGGCGATGATGTCGAGCGTCGACGCCTTGCCGATCTTCAGCACGCTCAGCAGCACGGAGCGCTGGCCGTCGACGAGGACCATGTTCGTCTGCGGTGGAAACCCGTTGCGCACGTGGGCGACGTCGCGGATGTAGATCGGCGTGCCGTTCACCGTCCGGATCGGCAGGTCGTTGAGCGCCGCGACCGTGTCGGGGCTGCCCTTCATCGTGACGTCGTACTCGAACGAGCCGATCTTCGACGTCCCGCCCGGCAGGATCAGGTTCTGCACGCTGATCGCGTTGACGACGTCGAGCGGCGAGAGCCCCTTGGCGTGCAGCGCGTCAGGGTCGAGATCGACCTGGATCTGCGGCTGCTTGCCGCCGTACGGGTACGGCATCTGCGCCCCTTCGACCGTCGCGAGCTGGGTGCGCAGGAAGTTGACGCCGAGGTCGAAGAGCTGCTGCTCCGACAGCCCCTTGCCCGACAGCCCGAGCTGCAGGATGGGGACACTCGAGGCGTTGTACGTGATGATGAACGGCGGCGTCGTGCCCGCCGGCATCGACCGCGTCGACGGACCCGCGATGGCCGAGATCTGCGCGATCGCGCTGTCGATGTTCACGCCCGGCTGGAAGAACACCTTCACGACCGAGATGCCGCGCAGCGACTGCGATTCGATGTGCTCGATGTCGTTGACGGTGGTCGTCAGCGAGCGCTCGAACCGCGTCACGATCCGCGACGACATCTCGTCGGCCGACAGCCCGCCGTAGCTCCAGATGATGGAAACGACGGGGATGTCGATATTCGGGAAGATGTCGGTCGGGGTCCGCAGGATCGCGATCGGCCCGAGGAACAGGATGACGATGGCCAATACGATGAACGTATAGGGCCGGTTGAGCGCGACGCGAACAATCCACACGGTGGTAAACGGTCCGGCTCGGTGCCTGTTGGGGAACTCCGGGGGTTCGATCATTCTATAACGTCGTCGGAGGACGGAGGACGGAGGACGGAGGACGGAGGGCGGAAGGCGGAAGGCGGAAGGCGGAAGGCGGAAGGCGGAAGGCGGAAGGCGGAAGGCGGAGGGCGGAAGGCGGAGGGCGGAAGGCGGAGGGCGGAAGGCGGAGGG
>DASUKS010000007.1:0-19359 GCA_036278595.1 Dehalococcoidia bacterium | reverse complement strand
GCTTTCGCCGGAGCTCGCGCTCGCTGTGCGGCCGCCGCGCGAGCATCGCGACCGCCGCCTGCGTGGCGCCCGCGCGCGCGTCGGCCTCCGCCAGCGCCTCGAGCCGTGTCGCCTCGATGAGATCGCCGGGCCGCAAACGCTGCGTTTGCACGAACGCCCGCCCGAGCTGCAGCCGCGCCACGCCGTCGACGTACACGTCCACCCGGCCGCGCCGCCCGCGCGCCCGCTCGATCGCCGTGATCACCACGTACTAGACCGAAGCCTCACCCGCGTCCGTGTCGGCGCCGGCGGCGACAGGCGCGTGCCCGTTGCGGCTGATCGGCGCTATTGTGGCGCCCTGCGTCGCGGACAGGATCAGCTCTTCGATCTCGCGCGCAACATCCGGGTTCTCGCGCAGGTACTCCTTCGCGGCCTCGCGTCCCTGGCCCAGCCGCAGCTCACCGAAGCTGAAGAACGCACCCATCTTCTTCAGCACGTTGTTGTCCACGCCCAGGTCGACGATGTCGCCCTCGCGGCTGATCCCGCGGTGCTTGCCGCTGAAGAGGATGTCGAACTCCGCCGTCCGGAACGGCGCCGCCACCTTGTTCTTCACGATCTTCGCCCGCACCCGGTTGCCGATGATGTCCGTGCCCTGCTTCAGCGACTCCGCACGCCGCAGCTCGATGCGCACCGAACTGTAGAACTTGAGCGCGCGCCCGCCCGGCGTCACCTCCGGGTTGCCGAACACCACGCCGATCTTCTCGCGCAGCTGGTTGATGAAGATCACCGACGCCCGCGACTTCGAGATCACGGCCGTCAGCTTGCGTAGCGCCTGGGACATCAACCGCGCCTGCAGCCCGGGCAGCGAATCGCCCATCTCTCCCTCGATCTCCGCGCGCGGCACGAGCGCCGCCACGCTGTCCACGACGATGATGTCCACTGCGTTGCTGCGCACGAGCGCATCGCAGATCTCCAGCGCCTGCTCGCCGGTGTCCGGCTGCGAGATCAGTAACTCGGTCACGTTGATCCCGCATGACTCCGCGTGGTCCTTGTCCAGCGCATGCTCGACGTCGATGTATGCCGCGACGCCGCCGCCCTTCTGCGCCTGCGCCACAACGTGGTACGCCAGCGTCGACTTGCCGGCGCCTTCCGGGCCGTAGATCTCGGTGATGCGCCCGCGCGGCAGCCCACCGACGCCGAGCGCCATGTCCAGCGACAGCGAACCCGTCGAGATGACGTCGACCTTGAACTCGGCGTGCGCGTCGCCGAGCTTCATGATGGCGCCGCGCCCGTACCTCTTCTCGATGTCCGCGAGCGCGTCCTGCAGCGCCCGGTCTTTGTCCTCGACCGGTTCCCGCCGCTCGCTCTTCTCGCTGTTCCGTGCCATCTCTAGCCTCCTGCCCGCACTAGAACAAATGCGCTACTGCCGGGCCATCATAGGCTGCTACCACCCGTCCGTCAAGTACATCTGTTCGGGAAAGTATAGATCGCCGTTCCGTCTTCGATCCGGCGGAGCCTGCCCGACGACCGCCGCCGCCGAATCCGAATCCATCCTCTCATGATGCAGCCTCCAGCGCCTCATGATGCCCCGCGCCGCAAAACGAAGGAGAGCCCCGGCTATCCACCGGGGCTCTCCTCCGAGGCAGGGTGCGTATGTGTGATCAGGCAGCAGTCGTACGCGCGGGTCGCGGTAATCGCAGGAACGTCGACCGCACCTGCACCGGGTACCGGCGCCCTTCAACAGGCGCCGCCTGCGCCGCCGAGATCGGCATGCCTTTACGCACTGGCTTCGGGTCTCGCGAGAGATCCTTCATGCGGGGCTCCTCTTCTTGACAGGGGATCGGCGTCGGTTTCGGTAGTATGCCCGCTCAGCCGTTGCGGCCCGATTGACGGTGCGGCAAACCCGCATCTCAGATCGATAACAGCGCCGGCGAAGTGCCTGGGGAGTGCCGCCGAAGGCCTGCGTCGCCGAGCGGGCGCACTACGTGTGCCGGGGTATTGGCGGGGACCCCGGCAGCATCACATCGACACGCGGAGGAGGCGATGCGTGACCGCCTCCTCCTTGCATGTCGGGGTGATCCCGTTAGTCCTTGCGTCGGGCGGTGTACCAGCCGGCCGACATCAGGCCGAGCGCCACCACGCCGACGCCGGCGATCGAGATCCACACCATGGGCGAGATCCCGGAGTCGCCGGGGCCCGTCCCGGTGTTCGGAGCCGTCGTCGCCCCGCTCGTGACCGATGTACCCGCCGCCGCGGGTGAGCTCGCACTGCTCGGCGTGCTTGCCGCCGCGCCCGGCGTGCTCGCCGCCTGCGGCTGCGACAGCGCGGCATGGCCGCCGACAGTCGTCGTGTTCGCCGCGAACGCCCCGCTGGCCCCGAGCAGACCACCGACCAGCGCGATCGCGGCGAAGCTGGTAACTGCAATGATGACGGTTCGGCGCATATCTCCTCCTGTGCCGACGCTGTTCACGCTCTCACGTCCGAGCGATGCTCATTCTTGGCGAGCGATGCTGGGCGTGATAATCGCCCGACCGGTCCGTTGTTCCGACGCACTACCCCGTTCGGAAGGAGCGCCTACCGCCCTCCGGCGGACGGCGTTCGCGCGTCACCGATGATGTCGTGGATCGATGCGATCTGCTGCTGCGCGTCCGCGTTGTACGGGTCGAGCCGCGCGCCTTCGACGAGCAGCGCATCGATCTTGTTGATGTCTACCGGCTGCCCGCTGGCGTACATCCGCGCCATCACGCGCGCCTCGCCCAGCACCCCGAACGTCGTCGCCGCGAACCGCGCGTCCACCGTGTGATACGCATCGAGCGCCCGTCCGAGCGCGGTCGGATCCGTATCCGCCGCGCTCTCTTCGTATGCCCCCACGTCGTACAGGTACGCGCGGTCCAGCGGGTTGAGCTTCGAAGCCTGCCGCGCGCGGTCGGCCGCCGCGGCGTACTCATGCTGCCCGCTGAGCGTGCCCGCCTGCGCCGCCAGCCGGTCGGCCTCGAACACCAGCGCCGCCGCCGCGACCAACACCACGCCGAACGCAAGCGCTCCCGCCCGTACGAACGGCTCCGCGCGCCGCAGCGACATCTCGGCGCGATGGTCTGCTGCCACCGGCTCGCGCGCCGCGCTCACCGCGACGCCGAGTAGTGCCCCCATGAGCAGCCACGGCAGCCAGCCCGTCATCGCCTCGCCGTACGAAAAGAACACCGTCACGTAGTACCCGGCGATGGCGCCGCACAGCGCGATCGCGTACCAGCGCGCCCGCCCGTCGCCGCGCGTCGCCCGCAGCCCGGCGATCATCGTCCCGCCGATCAGCGCCACGACGATCGCGAGCCCCGGGATCCCCAGCCCGACCGCCTGGTCGATGAAGTAGTTGTGGCTGCTCTCCGGCCGCACGTTCGATGTTCCGAATTCCGGCTGATCCGGCGTCCGGTACGCAGCGAAGATCGTCGAGAAGGATTCCGGCCCGCCGCCTACCAGCGGCCGGTCGCGGATCATCTTCATCGATGTCCACCACAGCCCCGTGTGCGCCGAGATCGACGCATCGTGGGGGTTCGCCGCCGAGGCGGCGCGCGCGTACGCCCGCCGCCCGCCCGGCAGGATCGCCATCGTCCCCGCGAGCACAGCGACCATTGCGACCGCGCCGACGACGTACGGCGCCGCCGCCCGCAGCGCCTCCCGCTGCCGGAAGCCCGCTCGCACCCGCGCACGAAGCGCATCGCGCTCGAAGGCGAAAAGCGTCCCAAGCACGATGAGTCCCACCACCAGCCCGACCCACGCGCCGCGGCTGTAGGTGAACAGCAGCGCCGCGAGCATCACCGCCCAGCCGATGGCAAGCAGGTTGCGCTGCACAGCCGGCGCATCGCGCCACAGCCCGAACGACGCCAGTCCGGCCGTCACAAGTTCGGCGCCGAGCACGTTCGGCTGTGCGAATGACGCTCCGTACCGACCAACCGGCAGCCCGTACCAGCCCGCCGCCGGCTCGCGGAAGATGTGCACCAGCAGCCAGTGTGCGTCGAATCGCTGCAGCACCGCATCCAGCGCCGCCAGCACGCCGCCGATGAATACGCCCGCGAGCAGCACCCGCGGCGACCCGAGCCGCGCCGTCGCCACCATAGCCGCGACCATCAGCGCGGCGTACATCAGGAGCGGCAGCAGTCCCTGGTACCGCCGCGCCTCCCCCATCAGGCTGTTACCGATGTCCAGGCCTGCCGCCGTCGCGAGCGCGGACCACAGGACGAGCGCCAGCAACAGGAGCAGCGGTCCCTCGGCGACCCGCCATCGCACCGGCCGCCCCGCGGACGACGCGACCGCGATGCACGCCAGCCCCGTCAGCACGCCCGTCGCCGCGAGCCGCGGGATCACCACCTGGTCCTCGGCATGGGTCTGCCAGAAGAGCGGCACCGCCGCCGCCAGCAGCGCCAGGATCCACGCCGGCGCCTGTACGGATGCCGCGGCCACCCCACGCGCGAAGGCATCGCCGCGCGGCGCAGCGGCCGCCGGCGACGCGGCGCGGACGGAGGCTTCGTCAGACGTCGTCATGGGCACCCGAGCATACGCCGCGCCCCGGCACGCAGCAATCACTCCCGGCGCCCGAGACGCCATGCGGGCCTGGCGCGCTGGCCGTGTGCCCGCCGCGGCTCCGGGCGGGCAGCAAGAGCCGCGCCATCCGCACGACCTCTGGTGTTACGCATTTGTTATGCCACGCGGCAACGATGTAATCGCACGAACAGCGTACGCTTCGTAACCTGCAGGCCGTGACCCTCGCGCCGAGCCATGATTCCAACACCGCCCCCTGGGCGTATCCCCTCTATCGTCTGACGCTCGCGGTCGCGGCCGCGACGCGGCTCGAGGACATCTTCGACGCCGCGCTCACCGCGCTCGAAGACATCCTCGACGTCCACCGCGCGTCCGTGCTCCTGTTCGACGAGCAGGGCCGCATGCGCTTCCGCGCCTGGCGCGCGCTGTCCGACGCCTACCGCGAGGCGGTCGATGGCCACTCCCCCTGGTCGCCCGACACCCGGGACGCGCAGCCCGTCTTGGTCGAGGACGTCACCACCGATCCTGAACTCACCTCCCTCCGTGACGTCTTCGACGCCGAACGCATTCGCGCCCTTGCGTTCATCCCGGTCAAGATCGGCACGAAGCTGCTCGGCAAGTTCATGCTCTACTATGCCGAGCCGCATTGCTTCGACGAGCGCGACGTCATGGCCGCGGAGATCATCGCCGCACACGTCGCATTCGCCATCGATCAGCAGGCGCACAGGGACAGCGAGCGCCGCTACCGCGACCTGCTCGAGTCGCTCGGCGTCGCCGTATACACGACCGATGCACACGGCCGCATCACCTTCTTTAACGAGGAGGCCGTCTCACTCTGGGGCCGGCGCCCCCAGCTCGGCGAGGAGAGATGGTGCGGCTCGCACCGGCTCTTCTGGTCCGACGGCGCCCCGATGCCCCATGAAGACTGCCCGATGGCCATGGCCATACGCGGCCGCTCGGCCGTCCGCGGCTACGATGCCATCGCCGAGCGGCCGGACGGCTCGCGCGCAAACTTCATCCCCTACCCGACACCGATCTTCAACGAGACCGGCCAGCTCACCGGCGCCGTGAACGTCCTCGTCGACGTCACCGGCCTGAAACGTGCCGAAACGTCGCTCGAAGAGAAGGAGGCGGCGCTGCTCTCCGCCCTCGCCGACAAAGAGCGCCTGCTCCGCGCCCGGAATGACACCATCCGCCAACACGAGCGGACACAGTCGCAGCTCGCATCGATGATCGAGGCGTCAGAGGCGCTCATCGGCGGAACCCGAAGCGACATGGGCGCCGCGACGATCCTCGAGGTCGGCCGCCAGCTGCTGGCCGCCGACGCGTACGGCATCTGGCGCTTCTTCGAACAACCGAACGCCTGGACGCTCATGCTGACCTCCGGCCTTTCGGAGCAATTCACGTCGCAACCCCTCCCGCGGCCCGACCGCCCGGCAGACGGCAGCCCTCGGACGACGGGACCGATCATCGTCGAGGACCCCGCCACCGAACCGCGGCTCGCCGGCCGCCGCGCGCAATACGAGCAGGAGGGCATTCGGTCGCTCTTCATCCTGCCCCTCAACGTTGAAGGCGACATGCGCGGCACACTCGTCTTCTACTACCGGACGCCGCACACGTTCTCTGATCTCGAGGAGCGCATCGGTCGCGCGCTCTCCAGTCTCGCGTCGGCGTCGCTGGGCGCCGCGCACCTCTTCGAGGAGAACGAGCGCGCA
Organism: Dehalococcoidia bacterium; assembly: GCA_036278595.1. Taxonomy (GTDB): domain Bacteria; phylum Chloroflexota; class Dehalococcoidia; order DSTF01; family JACRBR01; genus JADMII01. Next base: position 13,132 of record DASUKS010000007.1, on the reverse strand, counting down.
CGCACGGCGCTGACCGAAGCCAACCGCGAGCTGCAGCAGACCGCCGCCGAGCTCAAGCTGGCCAACGCCGCCAAGGATGAGTTCCTGGGACTCGTCTCACACGAGCTGAAGACGCCGCTCACCACCGTGCGCGGCAACGCCGAGGTCCTCGGCCGCGCGATCGAGAAGCTCGCGCCCGACCTGCGCGATCAGGCACTGCACGACATCGTCGTCGAGAGCGAACGACTGCAGCGCATCATCGAGAACCTGCTCCTGCTCGCGCGCGCCGAGCAGGCCGGCGCCGATCTCGATCGTGAGCCCGTCATCGTCCGCCGCGTCGCGCGCGCCGTCGTCGAACGCCACCGCCGCACCCGGCGTGACCGCACGTTCGAGCTCGTCGTCGATTCGGTCGCCGTCCCGGTGCTCTGCTCGACGGCATGCATCGAGCAGATCGTTGACAACTTCCTCACCAACGCCGAGAAGTACTCGCCGGCCGGCGAGCGGATCATCGTCAATGTCGAGTGCGATGCCGCCGAGGTGCGCGTCCGCGTGCTCGACGGCGGCAACGGCATCGACCCTGCAGAAGTCGAGCGCTTGTTCACGCCCTTCTACCGCTCGGAGCTCTCATCCGGACAGGCCGCCGGCCTCGGCATCGGCCTCGCGGTCTGCAAGCGCCTGGCCGAAGCGCACGGCGGCCGCATCTGGGCCCGCGCGCGAGAGGGCGGGGGCGCCGAGTTCGGCTTCGCCCTCCCCGCCATCGCCGCGGACGATTAGGCTCCGTCCGGATTCCTGGTTCTAAGTTCTAGGTTCCCGTTGCCCTACGCCGGCGCCGCGTCCGCCTCGCCCTCGAGCCCCGCGCCCACGCTGAAGTACGTCGCGTCCGGGTGGTGGAACGCGATCGCGCTCACGCTCGCCTCCGGCTCCATCATGAAGCCCTCCGTCAGGTGCACCCCGCTCGCGCCCGCCTCGATCAGCTCCAGCAGCGGCGCCTGCGACTCCAGGTCAGGGCACGCCGGGTACCCGAACGAGTACCGCTTCCCCCGGTAGTGCGCCTGGAACACGTCCTTGCGCGGCAGGTCCTCCGGGTCGGGGAAGCCCCACGCGGCACGCAGCCGCGCGTGCGCCCACTCCGCCGCCGCCTCCGCCGACTCCAGCGCGAGCGCCTGCAGCGCGTACGAGCGCACGTACTCGCCCGCGTCCTTCGCCTGCTGCGCCAGCTCACGGATCCCCTCGCCCGCCGTCGTCACCAGCACGCCGATGTGGTCGCGCCGCACGACGCGCCCCGATGCGTCGCGCTCTGGTGGCAGCACGAAGTCCGGCAGCGCCAGCCCGTCCGGCTTTCGCTGACGCGGGAACGTGAACGTCACGGCCGGCGCATCGTCGTCCGGCGTATACACGCGCAGCCGGTTGCCGTCAGCCTCCGCCTCGAAGAAGCGCCATGCCGCTCGCACCTTCATCGCGCCCGCGCGGCATTCCGCCTTCACCTTCTCGATGCTCCGCGCCAGGTCCGCGGCCTTCCGGTCCCCCGTCTCCAGCGCCTCCGTGAACCGCCCGCGGAATCCCATGTGCCGGCCGTAGAGCATCTGCGGGTTGATGTAGCTCCAGATCTCGTCGAGGTCGACGAACTGGTGCGCCTCGTCGATCGGCACCGCCTGCCCGTGCTCGGTCCAGTGCGGCCCGTGCCCGCCGATCGCGACCGCGTGCCGGTCGAGATCGGGCACCGCCGGGATCGGGATGTCGGTGCGCACCCGCGCGCTGCGCTGCTCGCTCTCGCCCGTCGTCTCGTCGCGCGGCGTCGTGATCTTCGGTGCCGGCGCGTGCTCGAGCAGCTCCGCTTCGAGCCGCGCGCGCTGCTCCGGGTTCATCAGCCGGTTCAACGTGTCGAGCCCGTTCATCGCGTCGTTGCAATACACGACCGTGCCCCACTCGTACGTCGGCGCGATCTTCGTGCGCGTGAACCTGTCCGACAGCGCCGCCCCGCCGACGAGCAGCGGCGCCTGCACCCCCGCGTCCCGAAGGTCGCCCGCCGTCACCACCATCTGCTGCGCCGACTTCACCAGCAGCCCCGAAAGTCCGATGGCGTCCGGCCGGTGCTCGCGCGCCGCTTCGATCAGCGTCTCTGGCGGCACCTTGATCCCCAGGTTGATCACCTCGTACCCGTTGTTCGAGAGGATGATGTCCACCAGGTTCTTGCCGATGTCGTGCACGTCGCCCTTCACCGTCGCGAGGATCACCCGCCCGCGCCGGCTCGAGTCGCTCTTCTCCATGAACTGCTCGAGATGCGACACCGCCGCCTTCATCGCCTCCGCGCTCTGCAGCACCTCCGCCACGATCAGCTCGTTATTGTTGAACAGCCGCCCGACCTCGGACATCCCGTCCATCAGCGGTCCGTTGATGATGGCCAGCGGCGCCGCTTCGTCGCGCTTGCGGTCGAGGTCGGCGACGAGCCCGTCCTTCGTGCCTTCGATGATGTAGTTCGCCAGCCGCTCGTCCAGCGGAAGGTCGGCGATGCTCTTCTTCGCGCGCGACTGCGCCCCCCGGAAGTGCGCCGCGAACGCCGCGATCGGATCGTCGCCCCGGTTCCACAGCAGATCCTCCGCGAGCTGTCGCTCCTCTTCGGGGATCGATGCGTACCGCTCGAGCTTCTCCGCGTTCACGATCGCCAGGTCCAGACCGGCCTTCGTGCAGTGATAGAGGAAAACTGAGTTCAGCACCTCGCGCCCGGCGTCCGGCAGCCCGAACGACACGTTGCTGATCCCCAGGATCGTCTTCACATGCGGGATTCGCTCCTTGATCAGCCGGATCCCCTCGATCGTCTCGACCGCGCTGCCGATGTAGTTCTCGTCGCCCGTCGCGCACGGAAACACCAGCGGGTCGAAGATGATGTCTTCCGGGCGGATCCCGTACTGCTGCGTCAGCAGCGCGTGCGAGCGCTCCGCGATCTGCAGCTTCCGCTCGCGCGTGATCGCCTGCGCCTGCTGCTTGTCCTCGTCGATGCACCCAACGACCAGCGCCGCGCCGTACCTGCGCGCCAGCGGCGTCACCCGGTCGAACTTCTCGCGTCCGTCCTCCAGGTTGATCGAGTTGATGATCGACTTCCCCTGGCAGTACGTCAGCGCACGCTCGATCGCCACTGCGTCCGTCGTGTCGACCATGATCGGCACGCGCACCTTGCGCCCGAGCCGCTCGTAGAACTCGTCGACGTCCTGCAGCTCGTCGCGGTCCGCGTTCTGCAGGTTCACATCGATGATCTGCGCGCCGCCCTTCACCTGCTGCCGCGCGATCTCGCTCGCCTCTTCGTACTTCTCCGCCGAGATCAGGCGCTTGAACTTCCGCGAGCCCACCTCGTTCGTCCGCTCGCCGATGATCAGCGGCCGGTTGTCGTCCGTCGCCTCGACGAAGTCGATGCCCGAGAACAGCGTCCGATGCTGCTCGGCCGGCACCCGCGGCCGCTTCCCGCGCGCCATCTCCGCGAACGCGCGCGTGTGCTCGAACGTCGTCCCGCAGCACCCGCCGATGATGTTCAGCCAGCCCTGCTCGATGAACCGCTCGAGCGTCGAAGCCATGTGCGCCGGCGTCTCGCTGTAGCAGCCCTCCTCGTCCGGCAGCCCGGCGTTCGGCCAGACCGACGTGTAGAACTCCGTCAGCCCGGCGAGGCTGCGCACGTGGTCCGTCATGAATTCCGGCCCCGTCGAGCAGTTCAGCCCCAGCGCCAGCAGGTCCGCGTGCTGGAGCGACGTCGCCAGCGCCTCCGCCCCCTGACCCGCCAGCATCGTGCCCGTCAACTCGATCGTCGCCGATACGATCACGGGCAGCCGGAACCCGATCTCATCCCACAGCCGCTCGATGCCAATCAGCGCCGCCTTGATCGTCCGCGTGTCGTTCTGCGTCTCCAGCACCAGCAGGTCGACGCCGCCCGCCACCAGCCCCTTCGCCCAGCCGTAAAACACGTCCGACATCCCCTCGAACGTGATCCCGCCCGTCAGCGAGAGCGACTTCGTCGTCGGCCCCAGGTTCCCCGCCGAGAAACGCGGCCGCTCCGGCGTCTCGAACTCGCGCGCGATCCGCACCGAAAGCTCCGCGGCCGCCTTGTTCAGCTCATGTACCCGGTCCTGCAGCCCGTACTCCGCGAGCACGATCGAGCCGCCGCCGAACGTGTTCGTCGTGATGATGTCGGCGCCCGCCTCGAGGTAGCCCCGGTGCGCGTCCGCGACCACGTCCGGGCGCGTGACGTTGAGCTGCTCGGGGCAGCCGTCGTACTGCGCGCCGCCGTAGTCCTCGGCCCCGAGGTCGCGGCCATGGATATACGTCCCGTACGGTCCCCCGATCACGAGGATCCGCTCCCGCAGCAACTCCCGCAGCCTCTTCGTACGTTCTTCGCGCGTCGTCATAGGACTTGCATGGTATCGGATACCCTTCCTGCTCCCCGCGGCGCGTGCGCACGGCGGCCAACGTACGCGACCGCAGCAACAAGCCGCGCTCCGCGCCCGCCCAGCGTCCACTGCCACGTCCGATCGGCCACCGAAACGCCACCGACGGCCGGGGGGGAGTCGCGCGCAGCGCGAAGGTCCAACCTCAAACAGCCAACCTCTAACTTCATCCCCGAACCGCCGCGGAACCAGTGTTTGCCTCCGAAGCACACATGTTCTACTATGCCGTCGATGCACACCCCCGCCCACCAACCGAAACCAAAACCCCACCCGCGCGGGAAGATTTCTTGCCCGTCCTTGACCTGTTACAGTTCACCCGGCCATCGGCCCGACGTAACATCCAGCACGGACGGCGCCCGCGTTCGCCTCTGCCCTGGCAGCCATACCAGCGGCGCGCGCGGGCGGCGTCTTTCTGTCAGGAGCGCACCGTGAAGGTCGTATTTCTCGAAGACGTCCCCGGCACCGCCAAAATCGGCGAGATCAAGGACGTGAAGCCCGGCTTCGCCCGCAACTACCTGCTCCCGCGCCGCATCGCCATGGCCGCCACCCCCGCCGTCGTCAAGTCGGCCGAGGCCCGCGCCGTCCGCGAGGCGCGTCTGCAGGAGGCCCGCGACAACGAGGCCCGCACCGTCGCGGACAAGGTGAGCGCCGCCACGATGACGATCAGCGCCCGCGCCGGCAGCAGCGGCAAGCTCTTCGGCTCCGTCGGCACCGCCGACATCGCCGCCAAGCTCGCCGAAATTACCGGCCAGGAGGTCGACCGCCACAACGTCCTGCTCGCCGAGCCCGTCAAGGACCTCGGCGACTATGAGGTCACCGTCCGCCTGACGCGCAACGTCAACGCGACCGCGCACGTCACCGTCATCGGCGAGGACGGCACGACGGCGGCCGACATTCGCGCCCGCCAGGAGGCCGAGCAGGGCGAGAAGCCGGCCGCCGACATGGCGGTCGCAGAAGAGGATCTCCCGGAGACCGACGAGAGCGACGGCTCCGACGAATACGCAGCCGAAGAGGCGGGCGAGAAGGCCGACCAGGAGTAACGCCGCGCGGCCATACGCCGCGCTCGCGCCTCCCGCGTCGCCCGAAACGTCCGCCCCAACAGGGATGAGCGGTTTTCGAGCAACGCAGGAGGCGTTTCCATGCCCGTCGCCGTCGATTACGACCTGAGCCTTCGCGAAGCGGAGAAGGCCCTGCGCGCCGCGCAGACCGCCGACGACATCCGCAACACCTGGAAGAAGTTCCTCACGCCGCTCGGCCACCGCACGCTCGGGCGCCTGCTGCTCGGCCGCACCGCCGCCGAGCTCATCGCGAAGCGCGACCGGGACGAAGAGTAGCCATGGTCGCAGCCGCCGACAAAGCGCCTCCGTTCGATATCGAAGCGGAGGAGGCGGTGATCGCCTCCGTCCTCGTCGACGCCGATGCCGTCGGCCGCGTCGAAGGCCTCGTCCAGCCCGAGGACTTCTACCGCGACCAGAACCGCTGGGCCTTCGACGCCTGCCTCGCGCTCTGGAGCCGCAACGAGCCGATCAATCAGGTCACGCTGGCGCACGAGCTTGCCCGCCGCGAGAAGCTCGACGACGTCGGCGGCCTCCCCTACCTCGCGCGCATCACCGCCGAGCTCGCGACGCCCGTCGGCGTCGAGTACTACGCGCGCATCGTCCGCCGCGATGCCACCTATCGTGCCATGATCACCGCGGGGTCACAGATCGTGCAGACCGCTTACCGCGGCGGTCCCGACCTCGATGGCGCGATCGCCGTTGCGGAGAATCTGGTGATGGGCCTCCGCGAGTCGCAGCGGCTCGGCGACCTCATCCCACTGCGCACCCTGCTCGACGAGTACTGGGAGAAGCCCGGCATCGACTCCGTGCTCGTCGGTTCCATCGGCGCCATCCGCTCCGGCTTCATGGACCTCGATGCGCTGATGGGCGGCTTCCAGCGCTCCGACCTCATCGTCGTCGCCGCCCGCCCCGGCGTCGGCAAGTCGGCGATGATGCTCAATTTCGCCCGCAACGCCGCCGTCTCCCAGAACGCGCGCGTCGCCTTCTTCACCATCGAGATGGCGTCCGACCAACTCGTGCACCGCCTCCTCGCGGCCGAATCGGGGATCGATGTCTCGCGCATCCGGCTCGGCCAGCGCACGGAGATCGAAGAACGGCGCCTGATGTCCGCCACGGGTGAACTACACCCGCTCGAGCTCTACATCGACGATTCATCGGTCGTCACGATCAGCCAGCTGCAGGCCAAGCTTCGCCGTCTCGCGCAGCAGGTCGGCGGCCTCGACCTCGTCGTCATCGACTACCTGCAGCTGATGCACGGGAGCGGCCGCTATCGCGACAACCGCGTGCAGGAGGTCAGCGAGATCTCGCGCGGCCTCAAGATGCTCGCCCGCGACCTCCAGGTCCCCATCGTCGCCGGCGCTCAGCTCTCGCGTGCCTCCGAGATGCGCCAGACGCACGTGCCGCTGCTCAGCGACCTGCGTGAGTCCGGCAGCATCGAGCAGGACGCCGACGTCGTCATGTTCCTCTATCGCGAAGCCATGTACGCCACGCGGGACGAATGGGAGGAGCGTGAGCCCGACGCGATCTACCCGGAAGGCATCACGAAGATCATCGTCGCCAAGCACCGCAACGGCCCCACCGGCCAGATCGCGTTGCACTTCCGTAGCCACGTCTCCCGCTTCGAGGACCTCATGCCGATCGAGGAGGAGACGGCGTGACGTTCTCCGGCTTCCCCGCGCGCCCGCAAGCCACCGCCATCCCGAACGTCTTCTTCAGCGACGTCCTGCCGCGCCTCACCGCGCCCGGCGCGCTCGCCGTCGCCGTCACCGCGTTCAACGTGCTCGCCCGCAAGCGCGGCTTCCCGCGTTATGTCGCGTGTTCCGAGCTGCTCGCCGAGCCGTCGCTCGCCGCGTATCTCGCCGCGCTCGGCGACCCGCGCACGCTGCTCGAAGCCGGCCTCCGCGCCGCAACCGACGCCGGCGTGCTCCTCCCGCTCGTGATCGACAGCGCCGGCCAACGCGAGCACATCTACTTCCTGAACGCGCCCGCCGACCGCCGCGGCCTCGAGACCGTGCGTCGCGGCGATGTGCGCCTCGGCCGCATCGCGGAAGAAGCGCCCGCACCCGCCGCGCGCACGTCGGTCTACGTGCTCTACGAGTCGCTGATCGGCACCGTTGGCCCCGGCATTGCGGATGAGCTCGCCGAAGCCGAGCGCCTCTACCCCGCCGGCTGGCTTGAAGCAGCATTCCGCGAGGCCGCCGCCCAGAACGCACGCAGTTGGCGCTACATCACCCGCATTCTCGAACGTTGGGCATCGGAGGGACGACACGATGCAAAGGTTGAGGGAGATCCTGCCGGCCCGGACCGCTATTTCGCCGGAAAGTACGGACGCATCCTTCGTCAGCGCATGGGCCGATGACGAAGTCGCATGCCCGCGCTGCCGTGGCGCGCGCTTCCTGCGTGCCAACGTCCCGGTAGAGCACCCGGACTTCGGCCGTATTGTCCCGTGCTCCTGCGCCCGGCAAGAGAGCGAGCACACGCGCATCGATCGCCTCGCGCGCTACTCCAACATCGGCCCGCTCGCCCGCCACACCTTCCGCACGCTGATCGCGCGGGGCCGCAGCGCCGCCTCGCACGACCAGGAGCAGTACCGCCGCTGCGTCGATGATGCGCGGACCTTCGCCGAATCCCCCGACGGGTGGCTCGTGCTCTGCGGCGCCAGCGGCTGCGGCAAGACACACATCGCCGCCGCCATCGTCAACGCGCTGATCGCGCGCGGCTCGCCGGCGCTCTTCGTTGTCGTCCCCGACCTCCTCGACCACCTGCGCTCCGCGTACCAGCCCGGCGCTGATGTGCACTACGACGAGCTGTTCGAGCGCGTCCGCAACGCCCCCGTACTTGTGCTCGATGATCTCGGCACGCAGGCGCACACGGCCTGGGCGCAGGAGAAGCTGTTCCAGCTCATCAACCATCGCTTCAACACGCGCCTGCCCACGGTCGTCACGACGAACCAGATGCCCGAGCAGATGGATGACCGCCTGCGCACGCGCCTCACCGACGCCGGCCTCGCGCGCGTCTACACGCTCGAAGCAGGCCGCCGCCCCGCCGACATGCGCGCGCTCGACGTCCTCGACCACCCGCTGATCCGGGACATGACGTTCGAGCGCTTCGACGTCCGCAGCGTGCATCTCGCTGGCGACGAGCGCCGCCAGGTCGAGAACGCGTACCGCCAGGCGCTCGGCTTCGCCGAATCGCCCGATGGTTGGCTGCTCTTCATGGGCCCCCACGGCTCCGGGAAGACGCACCTCGCCGCCGCCATCGCCAACGACCGGCGGCGGCGCGGCGAGACGCCGCTGTTCATCGTCGTGCCCGACCTGCTCGACTACCTCCGCCGCGGCTTCTCGGCCGATGAGCCCCGCGGCTCGTACGAGGCCTTCGACGAGATGAAACTGGCCCCGCTCCTCATCCTCGATGACCTCGACGCGCAGACCGGCATCGCCTGGGTGCGCGACCGCCTGTTCCAACTCCTGAACTACCGCCACACCGCCAGATTGCCTACTGTCATCACGACCGCGCTCACGCTCGATGAGCTGGGCGAGCGCCTCGCATCGCGCCTCGTTGACCACGCCGTCTGCACGGCTATCGTCCTCGGCGAGCCGCGCCAGCCCGAGCCCCCGCGCCGCCGCGGCCGCAGCCCACGGAAGTAGCGCATCAAATGAACGGCAAGCACAGTCGCGAACATCAACCGGCGCTCCGGAGCCGAAGGCCCGGAGCGGGGCGGGGCGGCTATTCACTATTCACTATGAACTATGAACTGGACGGCAAACTGTGAACTCCACCGCCCTCGTCCTCGGCGGCGGCGGCAGCGTCGGCATCGCCTGGGAGATCGGTGTCCTCGCCGGCCTGCTCGAAGGCGGCATCGACGCCCGCGACGCTGACCTGATCGTCGGCACGTCTGCCGGCTCCGTCGTGGGTGCGTCGATCGCGCACGGCCGCGACCCGCGCGAGCTGCTCGAAGAGCACCGCAGCCGCGCCCCGCGCGAGGGTGGCCCCGCGTTCGTCGCGCCCGACGCGCCCGCCACGTTCCAGCTCTGGGCCTCGTTCGATGAGATCACGCCCGGCGCCGCGGCCGCCATCGGCCGTCAGGCCATGCGGGCCCGCACGATGCCGCCCGAGCAGTGGCTCGCGACCTTCACCGCGAACGACTGGCCTGGATGGCCCGACAAGCCGCTGCTGATCACCGCGGTCGCCTGCGAGAACGGTGCATTCCACGTCTTCGACCGCACGTCACGCACGCCGATCGAGCGCGCCGTCGCCGCCTCGTGCGCCGTCCCCGGCCTCGCCCCACCGGTCGAGATCGGCGGCACGCACTACATGGACGGCGGCGTCGGCTCAGGCACGTCGGCCGACCTCGCGCAACGCATCGAGCCGGACGCCGTGATCATCGTCGCGCCGCTCGGCTGGAACGACAGCGGCCTCGGCCGCATCTGGGGCAAGCACATCGCCCGCGAGGTCACCACGCTCGAATCCGCCGGCGCGAGAGTGCGCCTCATCCAGCCCGACGACGCCGCCCGCGCCCACATGTCGAACATGATGGATCCGACCCAGGCCCTCCCCGCCGCCACCGCCGGCCAATCCCACGCCCGCACCCTCGCCGCCGAATGGAAGGACTGGTGACGCGCCATCCGATCAGCGAAGGGTGAGCCACACACGCTCTTCGTTCTCCCGATCCAATCTCCAACATCTAACCTCCAACGTCGCTCCCATCGCCCGAACGCGCACGGCGCTCGACACCCGCGGACAGCCATGTGCGCGCCGCCTACCTCACCCGCTACACTCCCCCGCGATGACCTGCACGACCGTCCCTGAGTCCAACCTCTGCGCGCGCACGCACGGCGCGCTGCATACGATCATGCACTGCATCATCCCATCGATGTTCAAGGCGCAGCAGCCCTGGGCGCTCGTCGGCAGCACCGCCTCCGTCCTGCAGGGCCTGCCCGACTACAACCCGCCCGACATCGACCTCGCGACGACGATGGAAGGTGCCTACATCATGGAGGGCTGCATCGCCTCCTACGGCGCCATCACGCGGCCCGTCAGCTACAGCGTGCGCCTGCCCTACGCCAGCTACTTCGGCATCTTCGAGGTGGACGGCGTCAAGGTCGAAGTGATGGGCGCGCTCATCATCCGCTGTATCGATGGCGTCATCGACCTCGCCGACCACTGGGCGCGTTGGAGCGACAACGTGCGCGTCCGCGAAGTCGATGGTATGCATATCCCGCTCGTCCCGCTCGAGTGGCAGCTCGTCGCCAACGTCATGCTCGGCCGCGAGAGCCGCGCCGGCGATATCGCGCGCTACATGCTCGCCGCCGGCTACGACCAGCGCTTCCTGTCCACGCTGCTCACCGACCAGCGGATCGGCGCGCGCACCCTCGATGGAGTAAGAGAGGCCCTGCGTCTTGACGACTGACCCGACGCTGCCCGAGCAGACCGCGCCAGAAGCGCCCGCGCGCGTCGAACCCGATGTCTACACCGGCGAGTACTACCTGACGAACTGCCACGGCTACGAGGACTTCATCACGAGCCGCGGCCGCAAGGTCGGTCCGCGGTTCGTGAAGGCCCTCCAGCTCGCCGGCGACCTGCACGGCAAGCGCGTGCTCGATGTCGGCTGCGGGCGCGGCGAGCTCGTCCTCCAGTCCGCCCTCGGCGGCGCCGACGCCTGGGGCATCGACTACGCCCATGCCGCCGTCGAGATCGCGCGCAAGGCGCTCGATTCGGCGCAGGGCGAAGTAGCGCCAGAGCGCCTGCACGTCGCGCAGATGGATGTGAAGGCGCTCGAGTTCGGCGACGCCTTATTCGACGTCGCATTCATGATGGACGTCGTCGAACACCTCTATCCGCATGAGCTCGCGCAGACCTTCGATGAGCTGCGCCGCACGATCCGCCCCGGCGGCCTGCTCGTCATGCACACGTCGCCGAACAAGGTGCTCGAAGATGTCGTCTACAAGCGTTACAGCCGCCACGTCAATCGGATCGCCCTCGGCGCCGCGCGCAAACTGCACATGCAGGACGCGCTGTTCAACGACGTCATGCTCTCCGATGACCCGGAGTTCCCGCACGACAAGTTCGAGCGCGAAATGCACATCAACGAGCAGACCGCTCCGAAGCTGCGCGCCGAGACCGAGCGCCACGGCTTCCGCGTCCGCCGCATCGAGTTCTGGGAGCCGCCGGCGCAGCACGGCTACTTCACGTCGCGGCGATTGAACCTTGAGCTGAAGCTGCTCGACTTCGTCCGCTTCCTGCGGCCAATCAGCTACTACCCACCCCTCAATCGCTGGTTCTGCAATCACATCTGGATGGTCGCCGAACGCACCTGAAGCAAAACGCCGAGCACCAACGGCCAACGACGAACAACTATCGACTATTCACTATGAACCATGAACTTCGCGGCTCCGCCCTCGTCCTCGGCGTCGAACGCCCCGCCGGCCGTCACGCCGCCGTCGCGCTCGCCGAAGCCGGCGCCGACGTCGCCGTCGTCACGCTGAGCGAGGCCACTCCGGCCGAGTTCGCAGCAAACAGCACCGCCAACGAGTTCTGGGCGATCGGACGCAAGGGCATCGCCCTCACCTCCGACGGCGGCGAAACCACCGTCCGCGAGGCGATAGCCGACGCAACGGCCGAGCTCGGCCCCGTGCGCATCCTCGTCTACCACGCGCCGGCGCCGCTCCCGCGCGAGACATTCGAGCACCTGCACTCCGATCCCGCCATCGTCGTCCTTATCGCCGAAGACGAAGACGCCGCCTACGCCCGCGCGCTCCTCGAATGGACCCGCGATCTCGCCGCCTCCGGATTGCGCGCCAACGCCGTCATCCCGACGCACGCGCTCGCCGAAGCCGCCGGCCCCATCCTCAAGGAGCACCACCCCCCCGAGCCCCTCACCCTCCCCCGTGCCGTCGTCTACCTCACCTCCGACGCATCCGCCGCCCTCGAAGGCGCCCTGGTCGTTGCCGAACCCTAGCAGGCTGCTGAAAAAACGAGCGTGGCGCGCCGGTCGCCCCGCCGCGGCGACCGGTGAGCACGCTGTCATCCTGAGCGAAGCGAAGGATCTCTCCGGGCTAACCAGCACGCTGTCGCACAACCCTTTTTTCGCACCCTCCTAGCGCACGACCGGCGCCGCACCCACTGTAGGGGCGGCCCCACGTGGTCCCCCGCCGTCGCACAGCACCGGTCGCGCGTCTCGCCCTTTGTCCGCACCTACGCATCACCACGGGCGCGCCCAAAACGCAAAACGCGCGCCCACAGCGCGCGTTGACCAAACTATTCACTACTCACTGAGAACTGTTCACTGTGAACTGTGAACTAACCCGCCAGCCCTTCCGGCAACCCGCGCTCGTACGCGTCCCGCATCACGTCCAAGCCCACGTCGATCGGTCCAAACCGCAGGTGATCCCCGCCCGTCACACCGAGCGCCGCGACCGGCAGCTCGTGCTCGCGCGCCAGCTCGCGCACGCGCGCCTCGTCCGATACCGCGCACGACACCACCACGCGCGACTGCGTCTCCCCGAACAGCGCCGCATCGATGCGCGTCGCCTCGAACGCCGCGCCCTCGAGGCCAATGCCATCGATGCAGCACTCCGCCAGCGTCACCGCTAGCCCGCCGACCGATACGTCGTGCGCCGACCGCAGCAGCCCGGCACCCGAAGCGTCCAGCAGGAACCGCTGCAG
>DASUKS010000006.1:0-6110 GCA_036278595.1 Dehalococcoidia bacterium | reverse complement strand
GTACGCGGGGTAGTCGCAGGTCGCAAGGCGCAGGTCGGCTGGACCGCCGAAGAAGCGGGGCGAGCGGTACGTGCCGCGGGGGTCACTCCGCGGCTCGAGCACCCAAACACATGGCTCCTCGTCCACGGAGCGATCCTTCGCTGGCGCTCAGGATGACATCGCGTGATCCGATGTTCATCACCCAGGGTGCCGCTCCCGCCGCATGTCTATCTATGGATCACCCCAGCTCCGCGAGGCTCGCGCGGAGGCCTTCGAGGCGGGACTGGACGGCGGAGAGGCGCTCCTGCTCTGTCGCGATGATTCGTTCGGGGGCCTTCGCGCGGAACTGCTCGTTCGACAGCTTCTCGTCGATGCGGCGCGCCTCCGCTTCGGCGTCGATGATCTGCTTTTCGAGCCGGGCGCGCTCGGCCTCGAGGTCGAAGAGGCCGGCGAGCGGGACGACAGCCGTCACGCCTTCGAGCACGGCCGTGGCGACCTGCTCGCGCGGCGCTTCCTCGATCGATCTGACGATGCGCAGCGGCCGCGCGCGCGCGAGCGTCTCGATGTACGGCGTGCCGGCGACGAGCGTCTCCGTGGCGCCATCGGCGACCACGAACGCCTCGATGAACTTCGCGGGCTCGACCTTCTTCTCCGCGCGGATGTTGCGGATCGCGCGCACGACGTCGATCAGCAGCGCGACCTCGTCCTCGGCCCGCGCGTCGTGGTAGCCGCGCTCGCCGCGCGGGTACTCGGCGACGATCAGCGCCTCGTCTTCGACGCCGTCGAGCTTCTGGACGAGCGCCTGCCAGATCTCCTCGGTGACGAACGGCATGAACGGATGCAACAGGCGCAGGCAGCGCTCGAGCACGTGGGCGAGCACGGGTAGCGGCGACGGCTGCGTGCTGCGCTCGTCGCGGGCGCGCACCTTCGCGATCTCGATGTACCAGTCGGCGAACTCGCTCCAGACGAAGTCGTACACCTGGCGCGCGGCCTCGCCCAGCTCGAACTTGCGCATCTGCTCGTCGACGCTGCGGGCGAGGCCTTCGACGCGCGAGACGATCCAGCGGTCCTCGACGGGCGCGCCGGCGGCGGGCGGGTCTTCGGGCAGGCGCACGCGCTCGTCGCCCATCAGCGAGATGACGAAGCGGGCGGCGTTCCAGAGCTTGTTCGCGAAGTTCCGGCCCGCCTCGACGCGCTGCTCCGAGAGGCGCATATCGTTGCCGGGGCCGCTCGAGGTGATCAGTGTGTAGCGCAGCGCGTCCGCGCCGTAGGTCTCGACCATCTCGAGCGGGTCGACGCCGGTGCCGAGCGATTTGCTCATGCGCTGGCCGTGCTCGTTGCGCACGGTGCCGTGCAGGTAGACGGTGCGGAACGGGACCTCGCCCATGTCGTAGAGGCCCATCATGATCATGCGGGCGACCCAGAGGAAGATGATGTCGTAGCCGGTCTCCATGACGGACGTCGGGTACCAGTAGTCGAGCTCGGCGTTGGCGTTCGGCCAGCCGAGCGTCGAGAACGGCCACAGGCCGGAGGAGAACCAGGTGTCGAGCACGTCGTTGTCCTGCAGCAGGTGGCCGCCGCCCGTCGGCGAGCGGTCAGGCGTCGCGATCGACACGATGGGCGTGGCCTCGACCGCCGACCAGGTGCCGTGCGCGAGTATCTCCTCCTGCGTCACGCCCTGCGCGCGCAGCTCGTTGTAGGTGCCGACGCGCGCAGGGGCATCGAGCGGGGCACCGGGCTCGCGCAGCGTCACGATGATCTTGTCGCCGTCGTCGTCCGCGCTGTACCAGACGGGAATGCGGTGGCCCCACCAGAGCTGGCGGGAGATGCACCAGTCGCGGATGTTCTCCATCCAGTTCAGGTAGATGCGCTCGAAGCGGTCGGGCACGAAGGTGATCTTGCCCTCGCGGACGACATCGATCGCGGGCTGCGCGAGCTTCTGCATCGAGACGAACCACTGCCACGACATGAGCGGCTCGACGACGGTATGGCAGCGCGAGCAGACGCCGACCGTCAGCAGGTAGGGCTCGATCTTCGGGATGTAGCCCAGCTCCTCGAGGTCGCGGACGATCACGGCTCGCGCCTCGTAGCGGTCCAGGCCCGCGTACGGCCCCGCCTCTTCGTTCAGCGTGGCATCGAGATTCATCGCGTTGATGCGCGGCAGGTTGTGCCGCTGGCCGATCTCGAAGTCCACCGGGTCGTGCGCGGGCGTCACCTTCAGCGTGCCGGTGCCGAACTCCATCTCGATCGCGTCGTCGGCGACGACCGGGATCTCGCGCTGGATCACGGGGAGGAGCACCGTGCGGCCGACCTTGCCGGCGTAGCGCTCGTCCTTCGGGTTGACGGCGACCGCGACGTCGCCGACGAAGGTCTCCGGGCGCGTCGTCGCAACGGTCATGTACTGGTCGCTGACGTGCGGACGGCCCTCGGCGTCGTGGCCGTCGACGAGCGGGTAGCGAATGTGCCAGAGGCTCGAGTTCTGCTCTTCGTGCTCGACCTCCAGGTCGCTGAGGGCGGTGCGGCAGCGCGGGCACCAGTTGATCAGGCGCTCGCCGCGGTAGATCAGCCCGTCGTCCCAGAGCTTCTTGAAGTTGGTTCGGACGGCGAGCTGCGGGCCCTCATCGAGCGTAAAGGTCTCGTGCGACCAGTCGGCCGACGCGCCGAGGCGGCGGTGCTGGTTGCTGATCACCGGCCGGATCTTGCGCACCCACTGCCAGACGCGCTCCTCGAAGACGTCGCGGCCGAGGTCGTGGCGGGTCAGGCCTTCCTTCGCGAGCTGCTTCTCCACGACGTTCTGCGTGGCGATGCCGGCGTGGTCGATGCCCGGGAGCCAGAGCGTCGGGTCGCCGAGCATGCGGTGCCAGCGGATGAGGATGTCCTCGACCGTATCGGTGAGCGCATGGCCGATGTGCAGCTCGCCGGTGACGTTCGGTGGCGGCATGACGATGGAGAAGGGCGCGCGGGCGGAGTCGCGATTCCGCGGCTTGAAGTAGCCGCGCTGCTCCCAGAACCGGTAGACGCGGTCCTCCGTCGCGCGGGGGTCGTAGGACTTGGCCATGGCCGCGTCAGGCTGGGTCATCGTGGGTTACCTCGTGGAGTTCAGGTTCACAGTTGACAGTTCACAGTCAGGGCGCGGCGAACCGGAGAGATTCCTCGCTTCGCCCAGAATGACAGCGCTGCGGGGCACGAAAAAGCCCCGAACGAGGTTCGGGGCCCGTCGCCGGCCTGCGCGTGCGTCAGCAGTCGGTCAGCGGGCCTCCGGTACGGGTACTACTACGCGCGCCACGGTGCGGGCCATGACCTAACCCCCCGGCCCTTCCCGAAAGAAGGGGAGCATCGACCGATGCGACGAAGCCCACACGAGGCAGCGTGCGAGCACATTGTAGCGAAGGCGCTGCGGGGTGCTAATAGGGGAAGCCTACCTTGTCCGGACCGACGGCTCCACGACTACGGGGAGTGCCGCGCCGCCAGGCCAGCCGGTCGGTTCTCCATCCAGTCTCAATGAATCCTCCATGCCGCCTCCAAGTTTCGCCCCGCGGTCGTGCCTATCGTGGCTACAGCGGATACATCGCCCCGCGCAGATAGCACGAAAGGGACATGAGACATGAAGACATACACCCTCGAAGCACCGGCCAGGAAGCTGCAACGGCGGTGGCTCGCCCTCGCCGTGATGTCCGTGAGCATCGCCGTCCTCGCGATGGACACAACGATCGTGAACGTCGCCATTCCCGCGATCCAGCAGGATCTGGGGGCCTCTGCGTCCTCCATGCAATGGATCATCGACGCCTATTACCTCGTGTTCGCCGGACTGTTGTTGACGATGGGAGCGGTGGCGGACCGCTGGGGCCGGAGGCTCATTCTGCAGATGGGCATGGTCTGTTTCGCCGGCGCCAGCCTGTTCGCCGCCTACGCCCAGTCGAGCGAGCAACTGATCCTCGCACGCGCGCTCACCGGCGTCGGCGCCGCCACCGTGACGCCGGCCACCCTGTCGATCATCGTGGACACGTTCCCGCGGCACGAGCGGGCGAAGGCCATCGCGATATGGTCGGCGGCAGCGGGCATCGGCGTGCCGCTCGGGCAGATCACGGCCGGCGCACTGCTCGCGCGCTTCTGGTGGGGCTCCATCTTCTTCATCAACGTTCCCGTCTGCGCCGTCGTGTTCATCGGCAGCCTCACGGTTGTGTCCGAGAGCCGCGACCCGCAGGCAAGGCCGCTCGACCCGGTGGGGGCGCTGCTCTCGACGGTCATGCTGTCGTCGCTCGTGTTCGGGATTATCGAAGCGCCGTCGCGCGGCTGGACCGACCCGGTGGTCGTGGCCGCGATGGTGCTCTCGGTGGTGCTCGCGCTCGCGTTCGTCGCGTGTGAGCTGCGCGCGCGCTTCCCGATGCTCGATGTCCGCCTGCTCGAGGACCCTGCGTTGTCGATGAGCGGCATCGCGCTGATCGTGATGTTCCTCGTCATGCTGGGGATGATGTTCCTCCTCACGCAGTACCTGCAGTTGTCCCGCGGTCACTCTGCGCTGGAGACGGGATTCCTCATGAGCCCGCTGCCCCTGGGCTTCGCGCTCGGCTCCGCGGCGAGCGAGCGCGCTGCCGTGTCGTTCGGGGCGAACCGGGTGACCGCGCTTGGCCTCGCCCTGTCCGCGGCGGCGCTCGCCGCGCTGTCACTCATCGGCCTCGACACACGGCTCTGGACGATCGAGCTGGTCTTGCTGCTGTTCGGACTCGGCGGCGGCGCCATCATGGCCCCCGCGACGGCGATCATGATGGAAGCCGTCCCGGAGACCGTCGCCGGTGTCGGCGGCGCACTTAACGAGGCAACGCGCGTGATCGGGATGGCGCTCGGTGTCTCCGTGCTCGGCTCGATCTCGAACGCGGTGTTCTCCTCCCGCCTGGATGAGAACGCCTTCGCAGGCGGTGTGCACCTGGATTCCCTCGCCGCGGCGATGCAGGCGTCCCGCGCTGCGGGGCCGATTGGCGCGAACCTCAACGCGGCCGCACAGTCGGCCTTCATGGACTCGTTCAGCATGGCGATGGTGGTCGGCGCCGGGATGGCCCTCGCCGCCGCTCCGATCGTCCTCCGCTGGATGCCGCGAAGCGTGCCGGAACAGACGCCGGACGCAGCGCTCGCCGAGGTGGTCGAGGTGGACGAGGGACGCACCGTGCTGGCAGCCGCGCTGGGCTCGGTCGTGTGGGAAGCGAACACACCACCCCGGCGCGCCGGGTGAGTAGCGACGGAGGGCGACCGAACCGGCCGCCTTCCGTGCCGTCATGCTCACCTCGAGCGCCCCGGGGTCGCGCCGGGCTACGCCGTGACCTTCGCGCCCGCCAGCTCGGCGGCGATGGCGGCGCTTTCGCGCACGACCGCGTCGACGTCCTCCGGCGTCGTGCGGAAGTTGGTGATGCAGGCGCGGAGGGCGGTCGTGCCATCGCGCAGGGTGGCGTTCGAGATCATGGCGATGCCGCGGCGCTCCAGCTCGGCGATCACTTCGGTCTGCAGGGCGTCGAGCGCGGCGCCTTCGACGCCTTCGGGGCGGACGCGCCAGCAGACGATCGAGAGCGCGCGCGGCGCCGCCAGCTCGAGGGCGGGCGTGCTGCGGACTAATTCCTCCATGTACCCGGCGAGGCGCATGTTGTACTCGATCATTGCGGCGTAGCCGTCCCGGCCGAACGCCTGGAGCGACAGCCAGACCTTGAATGCGCGCTGCGGGCGCGAGTTCTCGGGCGTGCGCTCGAGCAATTCGACCTCGGCCTCCTTCGGCGCAGTGTCGAGGTACGACGCGTGGAAGGCGAACGAGCGCTCGAGCATGCGCGGCTCGCGCACGAGCACGACGCCGGCATCGATCGCGGAGTAGAGCCACTTGTGCGGGTCGCAGGCGATCGAGTCGGCTTCGGCGAGCGCGCGCAGCTCCGGCGGGCACGACGCGGCCACCGCCGCGAAGGCGCCGTACGCGCCATCGACGTGCAGCCAGAGGCCTTCGTCGCGCGCGATCTGCGCGAGCTCGGCGATGGGGTCGATGGCGCCGGTGCCGACGGTGCCTGCGGTCGCGACGATGGCGATCGGCAGGTCACCGCGCGCGCGGTCCTCGGCGATCGCCTGCGCGACGGCATCCGGGCGCATGCGGTAGCCAT
>DASUKS010000005.1:0-19727 GCA_036278595.1 Dehalococcoidia bacterium | reverse complement strand
GCGGGCGCGGACGTCGTCGAGCGCTTCGACCGCGACGACATCGGTAAGGGCTACGCGCTCGCGTTCGGCCTCGCGCACGTTGCCCCCCCGTACGATGCAGTCGTCTTCGTCGACGGCGATTGCACGGTAAACACCGCGTTTCTCTCGGCGATCTCGGAGAAGTTGGAAGAAGGCGCGGAAGCCTTGCAGGCGTACTACGCCATGGCGCCCGAGCGCGACTCGCGCGCCGCCGCCGTACACTCGCTGGCGCTGACGCTCGTGCACTACGTCCGCCCCCTCGCGAAGGAGCGGCTGCACGCGAGCGCCGGGCTGAAGGGCTCCGGCATGTGCTTCACCCGCACCGTGATCGACGACATCGGCTGGTCCGCCACCGGCCTCGCCGAGGACGTCGAGCAGCACGTGCGCCTGCTTCGCGCGGCGCATCGCGTCGCGTTCGCACCCGGCGCTGTCGTCACCGGCGCCGCGCCCGACACGCTCGCCGACGCCGGCGCGCAGCACCGCCGATGGGAGGCCGGCCGCGCGTCCGCCGCGCGCCACCACGGCTTCCGGCTGCTGCTCGAAGGGCTCCGCACACGCTCGGTCGCCCGCGCCGATGCCGGCATCGAGTTGCTGCTGCCGCCGCTGTCCGTCGTCGTCGCCGGCGTGTTGGCGCTCGCCGCGCTCGGCGCCATCATGCGGTGGCCCTGGCTCGTGGCCGCATCGGCGGTCAGCGTCGTCTCGCTCGCGTGCTACGTGGTCAGCGGACTCTGGCTGCAGCGCCTCGGCGCGCGCGGCACGGCGCAGGCCGTGCTCTCGATGCCCCGCTACGCCCTCTGGAAGCTCGGCCTCTATGCGAGCGCCGTCGCCCGCCCACCAGCCGCGTGGGAACCGACGCGCAGCGCCGCCGAAGACCGCACGCGACGCTAGCGCTGGCGCGCGTCGAGCCCTACTGCTGGACGACCTCGAGCCCCATCGGCGTGCCGCGGTACCAGTGGAATCCGGCGTTGTTGCCGCCGCTGCACGAGACGTCGCTCGCCGACACCGGCGTCCCGGCGGGCAGCCGCGCGACCCACGTCTGCCAGACGTAGTCGCGCCCCGTCCCCTGCGCCGCCACGCCCTTCACCGTGCACGAGGCCGCGGCCCACGCGTTGAACACGACGTCCTCCGAGCCCGGAGGCGTCAGGCCGTTGCGCGGCAGCGTCGGACCGTCGTAGGCGATGTCATCCCAGTGGAACATGTTGCCTGCCATCTGGCACTCGGCGACGCTCGCATAGCCTTCGGTCGCGTGCGCCTTGCACGAGTTGTAGTTCAGGTGGTCCAGGTACACGTACGCCCGGTCGAAACCGATGTCCGGGATCGACTGGTCGACCTCGGTCGCGCCGTTCACGAGGATCTTGACGTGCGTGCGGGAGATATAGACATCGACCGAATCGCGCACATTGTCTGTGCCGTAGTAGCGCGGCCCGCAGCCGTTGCAGTCCGGGAAGAGGTCGACCACCTGCCCGCCGCTCGTCATCTTCCCCTGGAACGTCCCGTTGCGGAACCAGATCTCGAACGACTGCGCCGTCACCGACTGCATGTTGCGGTCGTCGACGCCGACCTTCGTCAGGTCAGGTGTCAACACGAGGCGCGGGTAGCGCCGCTCCTGCGTCTTCAGGTCCACTTCGAAGTGAATGTGCCCGGTGCGGCCGGCGAAGTCGAACGGGTGCTGCTGGCGCATCACCACCATGCCGAACTGCCCGTCCTCGATGCGCGTCATGAAGTGCTCCATGAACGAGATGCCGCACGGGAAGGGAATGTTCTCCTTCTCCGCAACCTCGCTCGTGTCCCACTCCGTCATATTCGTCGGCACGTAGTACGGCAGCCAGTCCGTCTGGCCGGCGTTCGTGCTGCTCAGGCAGTCGAGCGATGTGGCGTCGCCGGGTCCTGGGAACGCCTGCTCGACGCCGGGCGCCGTGGTCTTGTCGCGATAGTCCTGGCAGAAGCCGCCCGTCCATGAATCGCAGAAGTTCGGCGGGTTGCCGCACTGGCTCTTCCCCGACGCGTCCAGCACCGTCGCGCAGTACTGCGCGTCGAAGCCGCTCGACGAAGCGCCCGCGGCGTGGTTCGCGGCCGGCGCAGGCGGCGGCCCGCTTGCCGGCGCCTCGACGTTCGAGGCCGGCGCCGCGGCTGCCGGCGCATGTGCCGGCTGCTGGGCGGAGGCGGCTCCGGTGGGATGGGCCGCGCCCGGGGTGGGCGCGGTCGAAGCTGCCGCCGCTCCCTGCTGCGGCGCCACGGTCGCGGTTGGTGTGTTCTCCCCCGCGCGGGTCGCCGTCGCCGTCGCACCCGCGCGGCTCAGTTCGGCGTTGTCCGCTGTGGCATTCGTGCCGTTCGAGTGCGACGCCCCGGGCATCGCCATCACGATCCCGGCCGCCGCGAGCACCCCCAGGGCGAACGACGCCCCGAGCGCGATTGCGAGCCGTTGTCTCGGTTTCAGACGCATCCTCGACTCCCCACCGCTCGTTTGCGATTCTAACAGACCGCGCTCCGCCCTGGTCGATACCCCGGCCCTCCCTCCGGCGGTCCGTAACAGATATGCACGCCGGGGACCGGGCTTCCCTCCATGTTCGGCTCTCCGGCTACCGCCGTGCACCGAGGAGGTCGCGTATGCGAGCGGAAAGATCCCCGTAGGGAGATGCGCAGCGGGGCGCGCCAGAATCAATCTCGCGCGCCTTGCTGCGTTATGTCATGCGATGTGCATCCCTACTGCTGCACCACCTCGAACCCCATCGGCGTACCCCGGTACCACTGGCCGCCGTTCGAGCTCGGCGTGCAGACCACATCACTCGGCGAAACGGCGGTGCCTGCGGGCAGGCGCGCGACCCAGCTCGTCCAGAGGTACTGGCTCGGCTCCGGCGACATCGCCGCGACGCCCTTCACCTTGCACGATGCCTGGCCGAACGCGTTGAACGCGACGTCCTCCGAGCCGGCCGGCGTCAGCCCGTTGCGCGGCAGCGATGGCCCGTCGAACGCGACGTTATCCCAGTGGAACGTGTTGCCCGCCAGCTGGCACTCCGCGATCGTCGCGTAGCCCTCGATCTCGAACGCCTTGCACGAGTTGTAGTTCACGTGCTCCAGGTACACGTACGCCCGGTCGAAGCCGATATCCGGGATATCCTTGTCCACCTCGGTCTGGCCGTTCACCAGGATCCGCAGGTGCGTCCGGCTGACATATACGTCGACGGAGTCGCGCGCGTTGTCCGTCCCGTAGTACCGGGCGCCGCAGCCGTTACAGCTGTTCACAATGTCGTCGCTGACCGAGTTCCCGTTCGTGATGCGGCCCTGGAACGTACCGTTCCGGAACCAGATGTCGAGCGCCTGGTCCGCGACCGGCAGCATGTGCCGGTCATCGATGCCCACCTTCGTCAGGTCCGGCGACAGCACGACGCGCGCGTACCGCCGCTCGAGCGTCTTCATGTCGACGTCGAAGTGGATGTGCCCCGTCCGGCCCGCGAAGTCGAACGGGTACTGCTGCCGCATGACCACCATGCCGAACTGCCCGTCCTCGATCCGCGTCATGAAGTGCTCCATCGAAGCGAAGCCGCACGGCAGCGGGATCGTCTCGTGCCCTGGCCCGGGCCATTCGTTCATATCCGACGGATCGTAGTACGGTAGCGACGCGACCTGCCCGGCGTCCGTGCTGCCGAGGCAGTCCACCGAGACCGCATCCGAGGCCACCGAGCCCAACGGCCGCTCAGCGCCGGGCGCGAGCTGCGTCGTCCGGTAGTCGTTGCAGTGGCCGCCGGCCCAGCCATCGCAGAAGTTCGGCGGGTTGCCGCACTGGCTGTGCCCGTTCACGTCGATCTTCGTTGCGCAGTACTGCGCATCGAAGCCACCCCCGCCGCCGCCGGGCGTTGGCGTGGCCGTCGGCGCGCTCGTCGGGCTTGGCGCCGGCGCGCGCGTCGATGTGCTCGTCGCGATCGCCGTCGGGCCCTCGCCCGTCGGCAGATTCACGCCAGGCGTCGGCACGGCGTCGACCTTCGTCCCTGCCGTTGGCGTGCTCGTGGCCGCGCGGGTGTTTGTCGCCGTTGCGGTCGCCGTATTCGTGCCACGCACCGTCTTCGTCGCTGTGGCGGTGTCAGTGGCGGTCGCCGTCGCCGGCCGCGGCGTGTGCGTCGCCGTGACGGTCGCCGTCGGTGCGACCGGCGCTGCCGCAATGTGCGTGATCGCGGCGTGGGCGTTATCCCAGGCGCGCAGCGCCGCCCAGTCCATCGTGATGCCGTCGCCGGTCTTCGCCGTGTTGTAGCTCCAGCCCAGCAGCCCGGCGTAGCCGTTGTTCAGCACCGTATCGAGCGTGCTCTTGCCACTCCCCGGCGGCATGTACGCCTCGCCGACGACGATCGGCTTGTCGAGGTGCAGCCCCGACACCGGCTGCGTCAGCGGCGACATCGTCGTCTGACCGAGCGCCGGGTCGTTGATTGTCCAGCCGTCCATCCACGGGTAGTAGTGCGTCTCGTAGAAGTCGAGGTGGATCGGCGACAGGCCGTGCCCCGTCGCGAACGCATCGGTCCATACGGCGTTCCACTTGAGCGAAGCGGAGCCGATCGTGACCGGCGTCTGGGAGTGCAGGTGGAACATCTGCGACGCGGCGCTCGCGTAGCTCCAGAAGTCGCGCATCGTCACCGGCACGAGACCGGAGTTGACCGCCGGCTGCGGCAGGTCAGACAGTGCGAACTCAGGCTCGTTCATCAGCTCCCACGCCGCGATCGACGGCTCCGCGCCATACCGCTCGGCCAGCGGGCGGATGACGTTGTTGACGAGCGCCGCGCGCTTCGCCGGATCGCTGATCAGGTCGCTGTGGCCGCCGAGCTGCACGCCGCCGTACCAGCCCTCCTTGTTGAAGAGGCTGAAGTCGAACAGCACCAGGTCGAGGTACACGTTGTTCTGGCGCGCTTCCGTCACCGCGCGGTCGAGGTCCTCGTACACGCTCTGCTGCACGCCGGTCGGCGTGCCGTCGGGCGAGAAGTTGATGCCCGCACGACCGTCCGCGAAGACCCACCAGCGCACGACATGCGCGCCCTGCGCGCTCATGTCGTGCAGGTCGCCGGACGACGGGCCGCCCGTGTGCACGCCGTACGCGCCCCAGGCGTTCGATCCGAAGTCGTTGCCGTAGTTCACCCACGGGTAGTTCGCCCCGACCAGGAAGTACTGCCCGCCGTCGACCGTGACGCGCGCGTCGCTCTGCG
Source organism: Dehalococcoidia bacterium (assembly GCA_036278595.1). Taxonomy (GTDB): domain Bacteria; phylum Chloroflexota; class Dehalococcoidia; order DSTF01; family JACRBR01; genus JADMII01. The sequence continues at coordinate 14,523 of DASUKS010000005.1, read as the reverse complement.
CACCCGTCGCCGCGGCCGTCACGGCCACCGGCTGCGTCGCCGTCGCGGCGCCGTCCGTCGCGACGAGATCGACCGTGCCGTCGATCGCCGCCATCTCGGTGACCGAGGTCGACGGCATCGGGACGGTCGCCTGCACGTCGCCGCTCGCCGAAGAGCGTGCGCGCACGCCGTCCATCTCCGGGTGATGCCACGAGAACCAGACGTCGCTGTTCGGCGCGAAGCCTGACCCCTGCACGTTGAACACGAGGCCGTCCGGCGTGTCCGCCGCCTCGGCCGTCAGCGTCGGGAAGGCGTGCCGCACGGCCGGCCGCGCGAGGAAGATCCCCGGCGCGATCGCGAGCAGAGCGATGCCGCCCGCGACCACCGAGCGCGGGAGGCGCCGCGATGGTGCGACGTGTTCCGATGCGTTCCGGTGATGCCGGCGCAGCCCGCGGTCAGGCGCGATCGCGTTCCGCACCGGCGCCACGCGCGCCGTGGGCGTGGCGTGTGGCACGGTGTTCGATGCCACCGGCACGGCGGCCGGCCGTGCGGCGCGCGGCGGGACCGGCGCCTGCCGTCGCGCCCGCGCGCTTCGCGTCCTGATCACGAACGCGCCCGCGACCACCGCGAACAGCGTCCACAGCTTCCAGCTCAATGCGACTCGTCTCAAGTTCAACACCCCACCTCCCTGGCGTCTGGGGACCGCGCCTGGCGGCGCGACCCGCGAACACTCCTCCTCACCGAAGAGAGCGTCCCGTCGGAAGCCCCTGACCCCTTTCAAGAGCTTCGGACGGGTCCGCCCCCGCTGAACGCCGGATCCTGTCCGTTTCAGATTCCAAATCCGGCCCGACGGGCAGGCCGTCCCGCCCGCATACGAACGTGTAGCCGTGCGTCGCGCCACCTGCTATCGGTGACCGACCCGTAGGCGCCGCTTGCGATTTCCCCGCATTCGCCCGCCGCTTCCCCGTACTTCGCAGGGGTCGAGTTCGGGCGCCGGAACGCCCCCCGGCGCGCGTCATTCGTGCTGGTTATGTTCAGTAAGGGTCGGGCAGAGGACGCGTGCGGGGTCTGCTGGGCCGCGGGAGATTCGCCCCCAGCCGCCTCGATGGCGCCCGGTGATGGTCCGTACCTGCCGAGTCCGGACGGATGCCGCGCGCCCCGAGGTGATCTGAAGCAGCGCCTTGCGCCCACTCGAACACGAGGAGCGAGAACGCCAGCGGATGCGCCACCAGTCGAAGCGCATGGCGGTACTGCCGCAAGGGGACCTCCTGCCTGCCGGCATGCGGATGCGACTGCTCTCAACGCAGGCACGACCGGACGCGGCATCCGCGGGGAGCGATGCGAGAGGCTACGATCGGGTTCGAGAGGGTTGTGACGGGGCCGATTATACGGGCATCGGCACAGAGATCGACCGAGGAGATGGCACTCTAGCCAGCCCAGTCACCAAACACGGCCATCCTCGCCGATTGGTCTCACGCACACTCTCTAAAGACCTCCAGATCTCGCCCAGGCAGTGCTTGACTTCGAGCCGTGCCGCGCGCCGAAGGCCGCGACCCCGCTGGACAAGCGGCGGGCCGGCGCCGATCCTGATTCGATGGACCTGCACGACGAGCCGTCCGCGGCATCCCCGTTCGCGCTGTTCAGGCAGGACGCGCAGCGCTGGGTCGTGCCGGGCGAGGTCGCACCCTCGTCGGACCTCACCCTCCGGCGCATCCTGGCGATGCTCTACAGGCACGTCTCGCTGCGGGCGATGCTCTGGTTCCGTCTCGGCAACTGGTGCCAGCGCCGGGGCATCCCCGGGCTCCCGGGCATCATCCAGCGCCACCTCTACCATCGATACGGCCTCGATATCGTCATCGGGAGCGCGATCGCCGGCGGGCTCTACATCGCGCACCCGTCCGGCACGGTCATCGCCGTCGACTACATCGGGAGCAACTGCAGCATCATTGCGAGCGTGACGCTCGGGCTGCGCAACGAGCGCGCGTTTCCCACCATCGGCGACGACGTGTTCATCGGCGCCGGGGCGCGGGTGCTCGGCGGCGTTGCCGTTGGCGACGGCGCGCGCATCGGCGCCAACGCCGTCGTCATCCACGACGTGCCCGCGGGCGCGACCGCGGTGGGCATCCCCGCGCGCGTCGTCGGCGCCCGCGAGCCGGCGGCCGGCGTCTAGTCGGCCTGTTCCATTTCGACGGTACGAGGCGGCGGCGGCGCAGGTCTCGGCGCGGTGGCCGCGACCGCTGCCGCGAGCCCGATGAGCGCCGTCACCAGCAGCTCGATGAGCGCGCTGAACTGCACGTCCGCGAGAGAGCGCCGGTAGAGCACGGCGTCGATATCGTGCAGGGAGATCGCGCGGACGCTGACGAACGTCAGCAGCGCGACCACGAGCAGGAACGCCGGCAGCAGCGAGGCCCAGCGCCGGGCGACCAGCACGCCGCCGCCCGCTACGCCGACAATGCCCGCGCCGGCTACGAGCGCGAGGATGGCATCGCGCTGCAGCGGCCGGCGGTCTGGATACCACCCCTCCGTGCGGAACACCGTCCGTCCCCAGTGTGCCAGCTCGGCACCGAAGCTGATGCCGCGCGCGAGGGCAAGCAGCACGAGGAGCGCTGCCGTGACCGACCAGAAGGTGGCGATCCACCGGTCATCGTGCGCTCGGCCGCCCCAGCTCCGGACCGCGACGGCGGCCGAAGCGAGCGCCGCGACAACATACACGGCGATCCGGAGCCAGTCGGAGTTCGCGGCGGCAGCTGCGTCGTGCATGCCCATATCGTACGCGGGTGCCGTTCGAGAACGGCTACCGAACGGTGAAGATCCGGCAGAATTTTGACGCGCGGAGGATGGCATTGTCGCTTCGGTCAGGCCGCGAGCGCCTCTGGGTCGTGCACGCCGGCCATCGTCTCATGCACCGACGCCAGCTCGCCGGACTCCCAGAGCCGCCGGACGGCCGCCGCGACCGCCGGACAGAACAGGGAGCCGGCGTTGCGGTCGATCTCCGCGAACGCCCGCTCCAGTGGCCAGGCGGGCTTGTAGGGCCGCACCGTCGTCAGCGCGTCGAAGGCGTCCGCGACGGCGACGATGCGTGCCGCGAGCGGGATCTCGTCGCCGCCGAGCCCGTCCGGGTAGCCGGAGCCGTCCCAGCGCTCGTGGTGCCAGTGCGCAACGCAGCGCTCGAGCTCGAACATCGGCGAATCGCCGATCAGTCGCTCGCCCTCGGCCGGATGCCGCATCATCTGCTTCCACGCTTCCGCATCAAGCAGACCCGGGTTCATCAGCACGCTGTCCGGAAGCTCGAGCTTCCCCAGGTCGTGCACCATCGAAGCGCCGGCGATCGCCTGGCTTTCGGCTTCGCCCAGACCGATCTCGCGCGCGATCGCGTAGCTGTAACCCTGGATCCTTCGCAGATGGCCGCCGGTGTGCGGGTCGCGTGCTTCCGCTGCGTCCGCCAGGCGCGCGAGCGACTCGCGGCTGGCCTGCTCGAGTGCCAGGTACGAGGCCTCGAGTTCGTCCTTCAGGATCGCCACCTTCATCACTGGCGCCAAATGGTCGCCAATCGCCGTCAGCACCGGCAGCCATGACGCTGCCTCGGGCTCGCCACTCCTGCTCGCCGCCGCGAGGACGCCGAGCAGTTCGTCGTCGAGCCGGATCGCGACGACCGCGATCGCGGCGATACCGGCCATACGCAGCATCGCCTGCGCCTCGGCCGGAAGGCGCTCATCGTCGGCGGGGTTCTCGAGGACGCAGGGCGCCGTCCGCGCCAGTTCGGCCATGAGCGGAGCGAATCCCGCGCCGGACCGCGAGCGCTTCCAACGCTCGATCACCTCGGGCGTGATGTTGCCGAGCACGTCGGGCGGGAGTGCGGCGCCGCGGCCCTGGCGCAGGCTCTCGATGGTCAGAGCCGGCGAGCCGATGAGGCCCGCCACCCGCCGCACGACGACCGACAGCCGGTCCTGCAGGCTCCCCGGCCCGGCCAGCTCGTGTCCGAGATCAATGTGGATGTCGCGCTCCCGCCCCGCGCGTGCCGCATCGCTCTGGGCGCGTCCGCTCGCGACGACGGCGCTCACGAGGTCCCCGAGCGCGAGCAGGAGCGATGTGTCGGGACGGAACGACACGTCCGGGAGGCCGGCGAGCACCATCGTCCCCGCGTCGCCACCCTCCCCCGGGATGACGCTCTCAGCGATCCACGCATGCGGCGGAAGGAGACCGGCCAGCTCAGCAGGCGCGGCTGTCATGGTCTCGTCGAGCCGCTCGGCGAGCGCCGGTGCGTTCGCCGCCCGCACGAGCGATCTGTCGTGATGGTCCGTCGCCGCGATGTCGATCGTCGCCAGCAGCAGACCGAACTGGTCGCACGCGATCTCCGCGATCTCCCGCAGGACGTCCGCGGTCGGGCGGTCGGGTCGCATCGCCTGTCCGACGCGCACGAAAAGCCGCCGCGAGACGCCGGCGAGCGATGAGAGCGCTTCCGCCTTTCGGTGATGCTTCTCGCTGTACATGCGGCCGTCGGCGGCGCTGAACAACGCCTGCACCGTGGCGCCATCGGTTGGGTAGCTCGCTACCCCGAAGCTCCCGAGCGTCGCCGGCTGGCGTTCGTCGGCGCGCACCTCACGCAACGCATCTTCGATCGACCGCGCGACCTCGACGGCGCCGGCGCGGTCGACCCCCGGCAGCACGACGGCGAACTCGTCGCCGCCGAGGCGCGCGACGTACGTGCGCTCGTCCCCCGTGCGCTCGAACACGCGCGCCGTGCGCCGCAGCACTTCGTCGCCGTACTGGTGACCAAACGAGTCGTTGAGCAACTTGAAGTTATCGAGGTCGGCGATGATCAGGCTGGCCGGCGCCTCGCGCAGGGCCGCGTCCTCGAGGTCGAGCCGCAGCCGCTGTTGAAACGCACGCAGGTTGTACACGCCGGTGAGCGGGTCGCGCTCCGCTACGTCGCGGAGCTGGTCGCTGAGGCTCTGCACGGCCTGCAGGCTGCGGGTGATGATGCCGGCGTGCGACAGCCGCGTCAGCGTCGAGATCGCCACGAATGCGAGCGAGCCGATGGCGACCGTCGCGAACCCGTACACCGACTCGGCCGACGCCAGGTCGCGCCGGTGCAGGTACCACATGCCGCCGGCGAGCGACGCCACGACGACCAGTCCGGCCAGCCGCGAGAGCAGGACGATGTGCCGCACCTCGCGTTGCGCGTCGCTCGGGACTCCAGATTCCCAGTTCATCGCCGGAGTATCGGCACCGGCGGGAGCCGGTAGCAGGAGTCAGTCTCGCCCCGAACGGAACGCAAACGAGCTAATCGCGGCGGAGAGCGCCTCGATCCCGCCGAACCAGCCGTGGTCCACGCCGGGCACAACCTCGGTGCGCACGTCCGGGCCCTCGAGCGCCCGCAGACGCTCGGACGGGCAGACCGGGTCGCGTGCACCGCCGATGGCGAGCACCGGCACGCCCGCCGGCAGGTCCGCGATGCCGCCGTACGCGAGCGGCGGCGAGACGAGCACCAGCCCGCCTGTGCCCGCGCGCTCGGAGACGGCCGCCGCCACCTGCGCCCCGAACGAGTATCCCGCGAGGATGAGCGGTGCTCCCGGCGCGGTCTCGCGCACGAACGCCACGGCCGCGAGCGCGTCGTCCTGCTCGCCCCGGCCGCCGTCGTGGCTACCGGTGCTGCGTCCGGTCCCGCGGAAGTTGAATCGAAGCGTCGTTCCGCCGCGTTCGGCGAGCGCCGAGCACGCCGCCGTCACGACATGGTTGTGCATATCACCGCCGTACTGCGGATGCGGATGCAGCACCACGGCGACGAAGCGCGGCGCCGCGGGCTCGTGGATCGCGCCCTCGAGGACGACCCCGTCGCCGGCGCTGATCTCCACGGCCCGCTCGTCGAGGCGTGCCATCAGCTGAGGTCCCGGCGTTCCGGCGCCGGCTGCCGTCGCGCGAAGAGGCGCCGCCACCGCGGCTGGCGGATCGATTCCGGAGGCCGCTCGGCTCTCACGGCCTTCCAGCCGCCGCCGCTCAGTTCCCAGCGCTGCTCGATGACGTAGCTGCCGCCACCGTCATACCGTACTGCGGAGGATCCCCCCGCGTCGTTCGCGGCAACGGTGATGATGTTGAAGCGCCGCGGCCGGATCCCGCGCGCCTGCTCCGCGGTGCGCCCCAGCTCGACGACCGCGCCCGGCTCCATCCACGACGCGAACGCCGCCTCGTCGCCGGTCACGTGCGCATGCGCCTGCTGCTCGACGGCTGCCCGCAGGTCCTGCTCGCTCATCGTCCTCCCCTCAGTCGCGGCGATCACCGAGCCGCACGACCAGCACACGGTCCAGTCCGGCGAGATCCTTCATAACCGACACCTGCGCAGCGGGGAAGAGCCGCCGCGCCGCACCGCGCAGGTCGCGGCCCTGCGCCGCGCCGATCTCGAGCGCGATCATCGCGCCGCCGCGCACGTGCCGGCCGGCGCCTTCCAGCAGGCGTAGGTTCGCCTCGGTGCCGGCGGGCCCGGGCACCAGCGCCTCCTTCGGCTCGAAGTCCCGCACCTCGGGCTGCCCTCCCGCCCATTCGCGCTCGCTGACATACGGCAGGTTCGCGACGATGACGTCGAATCGCCCGGCCCCATCGAGCAGGTCGCTCTGCCGCAGTTCGACGCGCCCGCCGAGCGCCAGCCGCCCGACGTTCTCCCGCGCGATCGCGAGCGCCTCCGGCGACGAGTCCACCGCGAGCACGCGCACATCCGGCGCGTTCGCCGCGATCGCACAGGCGATCGCCCCCGTGCCCGTGCCGACGTCCACGATCCGTAGCCGTCCTTCGCGCGCCCGCACCTCATCCAGCGCGAGGTCGACGAGTAGCTCGGTCTCTGGCCGCGGGATCAGCGCCCCGGGCCGGCAGATGAAGTCGATGCCGTAGAACTCGCGATGCCCCGTGATGTACGCGAGCGGCTCGCGCCGCACCCTGCGCGCGAGAAGCTGTGACAGCGCGTGCTCGACGCCCGCTTCGACCGCCTCGTGGAGCGCCGCGATCACCTGCTCTCGCCGGACGCCCTCGGCGAGCGCAAGCAGAAGCTCCGCCTCAAGCCGCGCGTCGTCGACGCCCGCCGCCCGCAGCTCGTGCTCGCCGCTGCCTATCGCCTCGGCGACGGTCGTCAATGCCGTCTCGGCGTCGGCGGGCGGCCGCTCGCCGCGAGGATCGCCTCGCGCACTTCCTTCGGCTCCGGGAACCGCCCCTGCGTCGCCTTGTCCCATACCGTCTCGCCGTTGTAGCGCACGGCAAAGACGCCGCCGGACGACGGTACCAGCACGATCTCGTCGCCAAGGTCCGGCCGCGCATCGAGCAGCTCGCGGGCGAGCCAGAACGCGCGCCCCTGGAACCGGCAGGCCAGGCAGAACTCGATCTCGATGCGATGGGTACGCGCCGGCATGGCCATCACCGCGCGACGGCTGCCCGCCCTTCGGCCGCCGGCTGCCGCTCCGCCTGGTCGAGGAGCCGTGCCTCTTCGTGCGCCGACACGGCGTCGAACACCTCGTCCAGCTCGCCCTCCATGATCCGCGGCAGGTTGTGCACCGTGAGGCCCACGCGGTGGTCGGTCAGCCGGTCCTGCGGGAAGTTGTACGTGCGGATCTTCTCCGACCGCTCGCCGCCGCCGACCTGCTGCTTGCGCGCGCCGGCGATCTCCTCCTGCTGCGCCGCCGTCTTCATATCGAGCAACCGCGCGCGCAGCACCGCCATCGCCTTTGTGCGGTTCTTGAGCTGCGAGCGCTCGTCCTGGCACACGACGACGATGCCCGTCGGGACGTGCGTGATGCGGATCGCCGTTTCGACCTTGTTGACGTTCTGCCCGCCTGCGCCGCCCGAATGGAACTTGTCGATCTTGAGATCTCCTTCATTGATGTCGACCTCGACCTCGTCGACCTCCGGGAGCACCGCGACCGTCGCGGTCGATGTGTGGATGCGGCCCTGCGCCTCGGTCGCCGGCACGCGCTGCACGCGGTGCACGCCGCTCTCGAACTTGAGGCGCGAGTACGCACCGGTGCCATGCACCTCGAAGACGACTTCCTTGATGCCGCCGATGCCGATCTCGTTCAGCGAGACCAACTCGGTCTTCCAGCCGCGCCGCTCGGCGTACCGTGAGTACATGCGATAGAGGTCCGCCGCGAAGAGCGCCGCTTCGTCGCCACCCGTGCCCGCGCGGATCTCGACGATGACATCGCGCTCGTCCCGCGGGTCCTTCGGCACCAAAGCGCGCTTCAGCCGCTGCTCGACGTCCGTTCGCGCCGCTGTCAGCGACTCGACCTCCTCGCGGGCGAGCGCCGCCATATCGGCGTCCCGGTCGTTGAGCACCGCGCGCGCGTCGTCGAGCGCCCGCCCGTTCGCCTTCCACGCGCGGTACAGCTCGACGACCTGCTCGATGGCGGCACGCTCCTTCGCGATCGCCTGCAGCTTCTCGTAGTCGCCTGCGACCTCGGGCCGCGCCATCTCCTCCGTCAGTTCGTCGAACCGGCGATCGATGGCTTCAACTCGTTCGAACATCACTCACACACACTGAAAAGCCCCCTGCGGTGGGGGCCACGTCCTCGATCGCATTGTAACACCGGCGGCCTCTCCGGCCGGTTACGTCCGTTGGCGCGCACGCGCGCGCGTGCGCGCCTCGTCGTACAGGTCGCCGTACACCGAGCGCTCGCTGCCTTCGATGATCTTCGCGCCGCAAGTCTTCTCGTAGAACTCCGCCGGCCCGACGCCACCGATGATCGCGTACGCGTACCCCAACTCGCGCATTCCCTCGAGGCAACGGAAGAGCAGTGACGCGCCGATGCTCTGCTTGCGCATGTCGGGTCGCACGCCCGTTGGGCCGAAGAAGCCGCGGCGGCTCGTCTCGTACACCGCGAACCCGACGAACACCCCATCCTTCACCGCGACGAAGCCGGTGATCGGGTGCCCGCCGTCGAAGGCGAACTCCGCCTCCGCCGCCCATCCTTCGCCGAAGTGCTCCCGCACGAACTTCAGCAGCGGCGCCCTGTCCCACGCGTCGATGCGCCGGACGTTCACGCCCGCCGCCGTCGTCCGCTCATCGTACGCGGCCGGCGATGGCAGGTCGTACAGCCGCACGAGCATGTCAGGCATCGCCCGACTCCACCCGGAGCACCGACGCCAGCTCGTCCTGCGGCACGCGCTGCTCGGAGTGCGCGGCGAGGTCCCGCAGCGTCACCGTGCCGGCCTCCATCTCCTGCGCCCCGAGGATCGCGACGTACTTCGCCCCGAGCGCGTTCGCGTGTCGCATCTGCGCCTTCAGGCTGCGCCCCTCCGGCCCCACGACCGCCTCGTCGCCGGCGGTCCGTACCGCATCGGCGATCCGTAGCGCCGCAGCCGCGCCGTCGGCGCCCATATGCGCGATGTATACCGTCGGCGCGGCCACGTCCGGTCCGGCGACCTCCTGCCGCTTGAGGTTCAGGATCAGCCGCTCGAAGCCGCTGCCGAATCCCACGCCCGGCGTCGGCGCGCCACCGAGCAGCTCGATCAGGCCGTCGTAGCGCCCGCCGCTGCCGATGCTGCTCTGCGCGCCTTCCTCCGACGGGTGGAACTCCCACACCGTCCGCGTGTAGTAGTCGAGCCCGCGCACGAGGTGGTCGTCGAGCGTGTACGCGATGCCGAGCGCGTCGAGGTAGCCGCGCACGCGCTCGAAGTGCTCGCGGCAGGCGTCACACAGGTAATCCGCGAGCCGCGGCGCGCCGGCGATCACCGGCTGGCAGCGCTCCTCCTTGCAGTCGAGCAGCCGCAGCGGGTTCTTCTCGAAGCGCACCCGGTCGTCGGCGCACACCTCATCGAGGTGCGCGCGGTAGTACTCCCGCAGCGCCTCGATGTATCCGGGCCGGCAGACGGCGTCGCCGATCGTGTTGAGCTTCAGCGTGACGCCGCGCAGCCCTAGCTCGCGGTAGAACGTCGCCTGCAGGTCGATCACCTCGGCGTCGAGCAGCGGCTCCGCGTCGCCCACGGCCTCCACCCCTAGCTGCGTGTGCTGCCGGTAGCGGCCGGCCTGCGGGCGGTCGTAACGGAAGTTCGGGGCCACGTAGTACAGCCGCACGGGCTGGGGCTGGCTCGCCATCCCGTGCTCGATGTACGCGCGCATGACCGTCGCCGTGCCCTCCGGCCGCAGCGCCAGCCGGTCGCCGCCGCGGTCCTCGAAGAGGTAGACCTCCTTCTCGACCACGTCCGTCCCGGCGCCCGACGTCCGCAGGAAGACGCCCGCGTGCTCGAACACCGGCGTATCGATCCGCCGGTAGCCGAAGCGCTCGCAGACCCGCTCGGCCGTGTCGCGCACGTAGCGCCACCAGGGCCAGTCGTCGGGGAGCAGGTCGCTCGTGCCGCGCGGGGCGGCGTAGCGGCGGGGCTGCTGCGGTTCGCGGTCAGAGGACATCGATGCGCCAAGAATAGCAATCGTCGTTGGAGCAAACGAATTCGGCACGTCTGAGGCCGATATATACTCAAATATGGACACCGCCACCCGACTGCCCGCACCCGACACGGCGGCGCCCGGCCCCGGCGCGCTCATCGAACGCGTTTCCGCCTACCTCCCGCCCGAGTCTGTCACGCTCGTCCGCGAGGCGTACGACTTCGCCGCGGACGCCCACGCCGACCAGAAGCGGCTCACCGGCGACCCCTACATCATCCATCCGCTCGATGCCGCGATGACCGTCGCGGGCCTCCAGCTCGACGGCGCGGCCGTCGCCGCAGCGCTGCTGCACGATGTCCAGGAGGACTGTGGCGTCCCCAACGAGACGATCGCCAGGCGCTTCGGCGCCGACGTCGCCCGCCTCGTCGATGGCGCCACGAAGCTCAAGAAGATCGCCTGGCTCGCCCCGGGCGAGCGCCCCGGCGACCAGGCGCTCCAGGCCGAGAACCTCCGCAAGATGTTCCTCGCGATGGCCGAGGACATCCGCGTCGTCATAATCAAGCTCGCCGACCGCCTCCACAACATGCGCACCCTCGACGCTCACCCGCTCGAGAAGCAGCGGCGCATCGCGCAGGAGACGATGGAGATCTACGCCCCACTGGCGAACCGGCTGGGCATCTGGCAGCTCAAGTGGGAGCTCGAAGACCTCGCCTTCCGCCACCTCGAGCCGGACCGCTACAAGGCGATCGCGCGCCAGGTTGCCTCGAAGCGCGCCGTGCGTGAGCGTTATGTCGCGCAAGTCGAGAAGATCCTGAGCGAAGAGCTCAAGAAGCAAGGCATCGCGGCCGAAGTGAAGGGCCGCGCGAAGCACATCTTCTCGATCGCGCAGAAGGCCGAGAAGTACGCCGCCGAGCACAAGGGCTTCGAGCAGATCTACGACCTGCTGGCGCTGCGCGTCGTCGTCGACAGCGTGAGCGACTGCTACAACGCGCTCGGCGTCATCCACGGCCTCTGGCACCCCATCCCCGGCCAGTTCGACGACTACATCGCCAGCCCGAAGGAGAGCCTCTACCAGTCGCTCCACACGACCGTCATGTCGATCGGCGCCCGCCCGCTCGAGGTGCAGATCCGCACGCAGGAGATGCACCAGCTCGCCGAGTACGGGCTGGCCGCCCACTGGCGCTACAAGGAGTCCGGCGCGCACGACGGCAAGCGCGACTTCCGGTACGAGGAGCGCATGTCGTGGCTGCGGCAGCTCCTCGAGTGGCAGCGCGACATGTCGCAGGTGGAGGAGTTCGTCGAATCGGTCAAGACCGACCTCTTCCGCGACCAGGTCTTCGTCTACACGCCGAAGGGCGAGATCAAGGAGATGCCGCAGGGCGCCACGCCGATCGACTTCGCGTACCGCGTGCATACCGAGCTCGGCCACCGCTGCGTCGGTGCGAAGGTCAACGGCCGCCTCGTGCCGCTCACCTACCAGCTGAAGACCGGCGACATCGTCGAGATCGTCGCGGGCAAGAACTCGCGCGGGCCGTCGCGCGACTGGCTGAACCCGAATCTCGGCTACATCAAGGGCGGGCACTCGCGCGAGAAGATCCGCCAGTGGTTCAAGCGCCAGGAGCGCGAGGAGAACATCGAGCGTGGCCGCGAGATCATCGACAAGGAGATGCGGCGCATGGGCCTGTCGCTCTCCGAGTGCCAGGACGAAGTGCTGAAGATCTTCCACTTCGAGGCGCTCGACGACTTCCTCGCCGCGCTCGGCTACGGCGGCGTATCGTCGGCCCACATCCCCGCGCGCCTCGCCCCGCTGGTGCACAAGGAGGAGGAGCAACTTCCGCCGCCGCCCGAGGGACCAGCGCCGCGCATCTACTCCTCGACGGTACAGGTGCTCGGCACCGGCGACCTGCTCACCCAGATCGCGCGCTGCTGCAACCCGGTCCCCGGCGACCAGATCCTCGGCTACGTCACGCGCAGCCGAGGCGTCACGGTGCACCGCGCCGACTGCTACAACGTGCTCCACGAGGACGAGAAGGAGCGCCTGGTCGACGTCGAGTGGGGCCGCACCGGCCAGCTCTACCCCGTCGCGGTGCAGATCGAGGCATGGGACCGCGTCGGCCTCCTGCGCGACGTGTCGACGATGGTCGCCGACGAGAAGGTGAACATGGTCGGCGTGCGCACACAGGAGAAGGGCGACCGCACCGTCTGCGTGTTCCTGACGCTCGAGACGACGGGCATTCCCCAGCTCAGCCGGCTGATGACCAAGCTCGAAGCGGTGCGCGGCGTCATGAGCGTCACGCGCGCCCTCGACCGCCGCGCCGGCGCCGCCGAAGCGATCTGACGCCGGAACCCCGCGCGCAGCAGATCCACTCTCCATCTTCCAGCTTCCAGCCTCACGCCGCGCGGAAGCTGTCATCCTGAGCGCCAGCGAAGGACCACCACTCTTAACCCGGCCCATCCTCGGTGAATGTGTCAGCCGTCGCGCGCAAGCTGTCATCCTGAGCGCCAGCGAAGGATCCCTATCACTACGACCACCGACCCCGACAGCGCGAAATCCAGCTTCCATCCTCCAGCCTTCAGCCTCACATCGATAAGCACCGGGCGCCACGCAACTCCCCCCTCCAGCCTCACGTCGATCAGCGCCGGACGCGGTGTAAACTCCACCCATGGCCCTCGATTACCGCCGCGTCCGCAACGACGACGAGTACCGCGCCTACGCGCTCGCCGCCCAGTACGCGTTCAACGACGACCGCAGCGAAGAAGCGACGCAGCGCCGCCTCGCCTGGTACGAGCCCGACTGGTGCCTCGGCGCGTTCGATGGCGCGCAGCTCACCGCCGGGCTCATCGCCATCCCGTTCGCGATGCGCATCAACGGCGGCCAGATCCCGCTCGGCGGCATCGCGTCGGTCGCGTCACTGCCCGAGCGGCGACGCACCGGCGCCATCGGCGGCCTGCTGCGCCACGCGCTCGCCGAGATGCGCGACGCCGGCCAGCCGCTGTCCGGCCTCTACACTCCGCACTACTCGCTCTACCGGCGCTTCGGATGGGAGCAGGCGAGCCGCATCATGAGCTACGGCTTCCCGCCGAAGACGACGAAGCCGCGCCTGCCGCAACCCGCAGGCTCGTACCGGCGCCTGACCGTCGACGACTGGCGCGAGCTGGCGCCCCTGTACGACGAGCGCTGGCGCGAGCGCAACGGCGCCCTCGTGCGCCCGGAGCGATGGTGGCAGACGCAGGTCATGCGCACGTGGCGCGGCGAGCCGCACGATGCCGTCGTCTGGTCGAACGCCGCGGGCGACCCCCGCGGCTACGCCATCTATCGTTCGTCGCAGCAGCGCACCGCCGGCCCCATGCCCGAGACGGTGCTGCGCGTCCACGACTGGGTCGCGCTCGACGCCGATGCCTACGCCGCGATCCTGTACTACCTGCTGAGCCACGACCTCTCGTCGCGCATCGTCGTGCTGGCGTCGCAGGACGAGCCGTTCGCCGCGGCCTTCGAGGAGCCGACGCACTTCTTCGAGCCGACGAGCGCCTGGTTCGGCATGATGCTGCGCGTCGTCGACCTGCAGCGCGCCGTCGAGATGCGCCCCGCTCTCGCGCAGGCGTCGGGCAACGGCGTGACGATCGGGATCACCGATGACTGCGCGCCCTGGAACGAAGGCACGTGGCGCATCGAGGCCGGCGAGGGGCGCATATCCGCCGAGCGCACGAACACAGCGGCCGAGCTGGAGATGCACGCACGCGCTTTCGCGCCGATCTTCAACGGCTACGTAAAGCCCGCCGAAGCTGTGCGTGTCGGCCAGGCGCGCGCGAACAGCGCCGAGGCCGTGGCCGCCGCGACCGACATCTTCTCGACCTCGTACGCGCCGTTCACGCCGGACGACTTCTAGCGTGGCCGCGACCGTCCGCTTCGATGCTGGCCTCGAGGCGCTCGTGCGCGGCGAGTGGCGCACGGTCGCCGACGGCCTCGGCTTCACCGAGGGCCCGCTCTGGCACCCGGACGGCTACCTGCTCTTCAGCGACCAGCATGGCCGCATCTGCCGCATGCACGACGGCGCCGTCGAGACATACCAGGCCCTCCCCGGCCAGGCGCCCAACGGCCTCACGTGGGACCTCGAGGGCCGGCTGCTCGTCTGCTTCCAGGACGCGCGCTACGTCGGCCGCGAAGAGCGCGGAGAAGTACGCCC
>DASUKS010000004.1:0-8139 GCA_036278595.1 Dehalococcoidia bacterium | reverse complement strand
ACGCGAACAACCGCGCGGCCGCCGCGCGCAAGAGCGCGGACGGTACGAGCACCGGGCTCGCGTGCCCGGACTGCGGCGCCATCCTGTTCTTCGCTGAAGGCTGCCTCGTCTGCCGCTCGTGCGGCTACAGCAAGTGCGGGTGATTCTACGTTCGCTCTAAGCCCCGCGATGAAGTGCGCTCACACCTCCATGCCCTGGTGCGCGGGCGGTGGCCGCTCGCCTCACCTACCGGTCGCCAGCGGACACTAGCAGGGACGCATCGAGAGCAGGACGGCGAGGTCGCCGGGGTCGATGACGCCGTTGCCGTTAAGGTCGTACTGCGCCTGGTAGTGCCGGTCGCCGGCGCGGGCGCCCAGCCAGCGGACGATGCCCATCGCGATGCGGACGCGCTGGCCGCTGTTCACGCACTTGTGGTGCGGCAGCGTGCCCGGCGTCGCCGTCGCCGTCGGCACCGCGGTGCTGGTCGATGTCGCGCGCGGCGTGTTCGTCGCGGTCGCGGTGTTCGTCGGCATCGCTGTCCGCGTCGCGGTCGACGTCGGCGTGTTCGTGGCAGTCGCTACCGCGGTCGGCGTGTTCGTCGCCGTTGCGGTCGAGGTGTTGGTGGGCGTCGCCGTATTCGTTGCAGTCGCCGTATTCGTCGGCGTCGCCGTATTCGTTGCAGTCGCGGTGTTCGTCGGCGTCACCGTAGCCGTCGGCGTGTTCGTCCCTGTCGCGGTCGCGGTGCTTGCGGGCGTCGCCGTATCCGTCGCAGTCGGCGTCGGCGTGCTCGTGTTCGTTGCGGTCGACGTCGGCGTCGGCGTGTCGGTCGGCGGCGGCGTGTCGGTCGGCGCCGATGTGGCGCTGGCGGTCGGCGTGGGCGTCGTGCTCGCGTCGCACGGGATCGCGATCATGTTCGAAGCGCTGCCCGCGGTCACGGTGACATCCACCGACTGCGCACCGGCCGCCGGTACGATCGCGCTGGTCGCGGTACCACCGGACGTCGTGGCCGACGAAGGCATCGCGCTCCCCGACGACGCGCTGAAGTTGACCGTCGTGCCATCGAGCACGGGCGTACCGAGCGTGTCGTAGATCGACGCCGTCACGGTGCTGCCCTGCACGCCGTCGCACGCGACGCTCGCCGGGTCGGCGCTGAGGTCGATGGAGACGGGTGGGCCCACGACGGTGATCGACGTCACCTTGGACAGCGTGCCCGGGATCGCCGGGATCTCGCCCGGCATGTCGGTCGCAACGGCGAATGTGAAGCCCGGGACGAGCCCGCAGACCCGCGCCGGAGCGCCGACCGTCGTGCCGTCGGACTGCTTCATCGTGGTGAGCGACTGCGACGCGGCGTCCGCGCCGCTGATGGCGCCGGTCGGGTTCGCGATCGCGATCGCGCTCGCGTCGCTGGCGCTGATCGTCGGCCGGTAGCCAACGAGCGCGTGAGCGCTGCCGTCCGTGTAGCTGGCCACGACCGTGGTGGCGGGCGGCGCGGTCACGTCGAGCGGACACGACGTCGATCCCGACGCGATCTGGTTCGTTCCGGCGGCGACGATCTTGAGATTGGTCGCCGGACCGACGAGCGAGAGCGTACCGGTCGAGAGCGCGACGCTGTCCTGCGTGGCTGTAACAGTGAACGTCGCGGGCGCGCTGCCCGTGCCGGTCACTTCGAACACGACGAAGGTGCCGGCGGTGACGGTCACCGGCGTCAGCGAGGTCACGCCGGAGCAGGCGTTGCCGGCGGGCGGCGGCGCGCCGGTGACGACAGCCGTGCACGTGAGGCCGGCGCCGTTGAGCGTGACGCCCGTCGTCGAGCCGTCGGTACGCACGACGATGTAGACGTGGCCGGCGTTGCCCGGATCGCTCGATATCTGCCCGGCCGACGCAGCGTCCATCGCATCGAGCTGCGCGACGACGCCGGCGAACGAGTTCGGGGTGGAGGTCGAGGTGAAGTCAACGGCGGCGCCGCCGTTGAGCGACTGCGCGACGTGTTCGTTGACGACCCAGACACGGTCAGGGTTCGCGTACGTCGTGCCGGCGCCCTGCGCCAGCAGGATGGCAACGGCTGCCACTAATGCGACGACAAGCCAGGGCCGATACTTCCTGTCCATGCTCCCCCTCACCTCTGATCACAACATCGGCGCGGGGACGGTGATCCGCACACGCGCGGCGCGCCGCTCGGCGAAGCTGAGCGCTTGCTAAGCGACGCGGGTCATCACCACCAGGCCGCCGGGTCGCTCCCGAGGGGCGCCGACGGGATCGCCCAGCGCGGCGGCGTCTCCGACATGCGGAGAGCAGGGCGCAGGCGGCGCATGCGGCCGTACGGCGTGTCGCACTCCTCTGTCATCGCTGCCGTATCGCCGGGGCCGCTCGCCGCGTCGCGGTCGAGGTCGTGGCCCACGCGCAGGTACCACATGCTCGTCTGCGAAAGGGAGACCGTGACGCGCCACGAGCCGCCTTCGACCGCCCGCCGGCGGAGCGCGATCATGGCCCCGAGCGCGCCGAAGTAGCCGGTCGTGTAGTCGTTCATCGCGGCGGGCGCGAACTGCGGCCGGCCGAGGCCGTGGATGAACGTCACGCCGGTGGTCGCCTGCGCGAGTTGCTCCCATCCCGGCCGGCGCTGCCATGGGCCGTCGTGCCCGTACGCGTTCTCGGATACGTGGACGATGCCCGGCCGCAGCGCGACGATATCGTCGAAGCCGAAGCCGCGCCGCTCCAGCGAGCCGTGCTGGAAGCCCTGCGCGAACACGTCGACGCCGCGCACGAGGTCGCGCAGCGTATCCGCCTGCGCCGGCTCGTTGAGGTCGATGTGCGCCTGGCGCTTGCCGTGGCCGGTGTCCATCTCGAATAGCGGCAGCGTCCCGAGCTTCGGCGACGCGATGTGCAGCACGTCGGCGCCGTGCTCGGCGAGCGTGCGGGCGCATGTCGGGCCCGCGAGCACGCGTGTGAGGTCGAGCACGCGGACGCCGGACAGCGGGCGGTCGCCTTCGCGGAACGGCCGCGGCGGGGCGTCCCCGATCTTCTCGACCTCGACGACGGGCTTCAATGCGAGCAGCGCGCCCTGCGGATGCGCGAGCCACTCGTCCGGTGTGCGGCAGGCGGCGCCGCACAGCCCTTTCGCCGCGAGCGCGTCCTCCAGCTCGAAGGCGCCGCGTTGCTTCGTGGCAGCGGCGATATCGTCCGCAGTCGCGTCGGCGCTCAGTCCAAGCTCGGCGAGGATGCCGGGGGCGTCGTTGAAGCTGCTGTGCAGGTGGATGTAGCGCCCGTCGCCGCACTCGTAGATCGCGGTGACCGGCGGCACGCGGCGCTGCGGCGTCTCACTCGCCGCGCCGTCGAGGATGCGCAGCAGCGCGAAGCTGTGCAGCGAAGCGGCGGCATGCTGGACGTCGACGGCGAGGTGCTGCGGCCGTCCGCCACGCATCCGCCAGATGCCGTCCGCCTCCTGGCCGACGAGCGCGAGCGCGGTCGCCGCGCCTTCGCCGAGATGGAGCGGCGTCGGCAGCACCGGGTCGGTGCCGGTGATCTCGACGTCCGTCTCCGCCGCCAACTCAAGCCCGGCGAGCCGCGCCGCCCGCCCGATCGCTTCACGCTGCATGCAGGCACGATACGTCGGAGCGCGCGACGGGTCGAGGGAGATCAGTGGCCGCCGCAGGAGCAGGCGCCACCGCAGCCGCAGCCGCTGCCCGAGGACGGCATGTCGTACGCGGCGTCGCCGGTGCGGCCGATGGCGGCGAAGAGGGAGAGCGTGCGCAGAGCGCCGGCGTGGCCTTCGGGGCAGGTCGCGGGTTCGTCGCTGCGGCTCATCGGGCGCAGCATCTCGAACTTCGCGCTGCACTTCTTGCAGTAGTACTCGTAGAGCGGCATCGGTCGTCCTCCAGCGTTACGGGGCGCGCGGCGTCAACGCGCGGGCGTCGTCTCATCGATCATAGCGCGCGGGCGCGGTGTGCGGCGCGAGCGGACAGCATCGATGAACCCGGCGGAGCGTACGTCCCGCTCGAGCACCCAGCGCACGTACTCGCGCATGGCGCGCTCGAGCTCGCTTGCCAGCTGCGGGTCCACGCTGACGCGCGCCACGTCCGGGAATCGCCCGTGGAGCAGCAGCCGCAGCAGCTTGACGGCGTTCGGCGAGAGCGGCCGCACGGCGGACTCCTCGACACGGCAGTCGGGGCAGACGGCGCCGCCGCCGCCGGCGCTCCAGTAGTTCGTTACCGGCGCGAGCGCGCGGCGGCACGTCACGCACTCCTCGAGCTCGGGACGATAGCCCAGCTCGTCGAGCAGCGCCATCTCGAAGTAGCGCACCGGCGTATCGATGTCTTCGCGCTCGCCCAGCCGCCGCAGCGTGTCGAGCAGCAGGCGGTAGAGCGAGAAGTGCTCCTCGTGCGTCTCCGTGAACTTCTCGAGCAGCTCGGCGCAGTAGAGCCCGCGGCTCAGACGGTCGAGGTCGTCCCGCACCTGCTGGAACGACTCGACGGTCTCGACCTGCGTCACGACATCGAGCGACTTGCCCTTCGCCAGCATGAACATCGCCTGCGTGAGCGGCTCGACGTGCCCCGCGAGGCGGCTGCGGGTCTTCCGCACGCCCTTCGCAACGGCTTCGAGCTTGCCGTGATTGGCGGTGTACAGCGTAATGATCTTGTCCGCATCGCCGAGCTTCCGCTGGCGCAGGACGAGCGCGGCGGTCTTGTAGACGCGCGGCATGTTCGACGGCATGCGAGGATCGTAGCACGCTCGCCGGGGCGCGATCCGCCTTTCAGCTCAGCACGGGGAAGCCAACAGGCAGTCACCAAGCGGTCGGCGATTCAATGCTCCCCCTCGCCACAATACGGAGAGGGGTGGGGGAGAGGTGCGCCCGCAGCGCGCCTGGGTGCGAGCGGCTCATTGCCGGCCTCGGCGTCGCGGAGCGAGAATGATGCTGGAGTCGCGCCATGCACCTCGGGTTCTACCGGCCGCGCCTGCACCTCCCGCCCCTTCGCGTCCGCCTGCTCATCGTGGCGGCGTTGCTGCTCGCCGGCCTGGCGGGCCTCGCATCCGGTCCCGCGCAGGCGAGCGGCCCGGGCGCCGTCTACATCCTCACGGCGAAGGCCGACGTCAATCCGGTGATGGAGAACTACATCAACCGCGGCATCTCCGACGCCGAGCACAACGACGCGAAGGCCGTCGTCATCAAGCTCGATACGCCGGGCGGCCTCTCGACGTCGATGGACAACATCATCCAGCGCATCCAGGCGTCGAAGGTGCCGGTGATCGTGTACGTCTCGCCCAGCGGCGGGCGCGCTGCTTCGGCGGGCACCTTCATCACAATGTCGGCGCACGTCGCGGCGATGGCGCCGGGGACGGAGATCGGCGCGGCGCACCCGATCGATGCGAGCGGCAACGACATCCCGGGCACGCTCGGCACGAAGGTCGAGAACGACGCCGCCGCGAAGGCGCGCGCGCTCGCCGAGGCGCACGGCCGCAACGCCGACTGGGCCGAGGCGGCGGTCCGGCAGAGCGTCTCCGCGCCGGTGAGCGAGGCCGTCGCGAAGCACGTCGTCGACTACCAGGCGTCGAACGTCGACGACCTGCTGCGGCAGGCCGACGGCCGCACGGTGACGGTCGACACCCGCCCGGTGACGCTGACGGGGTTGGAGTCGGCGCCCCGCGTCACCGAGAACATGACGCTCATCGACCAGTTCCTGAACATCCTGAGCGACCCGAACATCGCGTTCCTGCTGCTCACCCTCGGCGGCCTGGGGCTGCTGCTCGAGCTCATCCACCCCGGGTTGATCTTCCCCGGCGTCTTCGGTTCGATCGCGCTCATCATCGCCTACTTCTCGCTCGGCACGCTGCCTGTCAACTGGGCCGGCGTCGCGCTGATCGGACTGGCGTTCGTGCTGTTCCTGCTCGAGATCCACGTCTCGGGGTTCGGCGCGCTTGGGATCGGTGGCGTCGTGTCGCTGATCGCGGGCGGCATGCTGCTCACTTCGAGCAACAACCCGCAGTTCGAAGTGTCGCGCTGGCTGATCATCGGCACGGCCGTCGTATGCGTTGCGTTCATCCTGATGGTGGTGACGACGCTGCTGAAGGCACGCAAGCTGCCGAACGCGCTGGGCATCGAAACGATGATCGGCAAGCGCGCGATCGCGCGCTCGGACCTGGCGCCCGAGGGCTTCGTGTTCATCATGGGCGAGCGGTGGAAGGCGATCGCCGAGGACGGCCCGGTCCCGCGCGGCGAGCACGTGACGGTGACGTCAGCGAAGGGACTGACGCTCCGGGTGCGCCGCCAGCCGCTCGCTACGTCGCCGGAGCCCGAGCCGCCAGCGCCCGAACCCGCTCGTACAGTGCGGCGAGATCCGCATCGACCGGCGCCTGGTGGTGTCGCAATTCCCGACGCACCCCGCTAGCATCGAGCTCGCGCCCGACGAACGCCGACAGCCGCCGCACTTCGTTGTCACCCGCCGGCCCGTGCAGCGCCGCGTACTCGACGCATGTCGCCTCGAGCCCGTGATCGCCGATGACATCGAGCAGGCGCTCGTACTGCGCGCGCCAGACGTGCCGTACCGCGCGCCGGGGCTCTTCGCCGTCCGCGCCGTAGTAGCGCAGCGTCGAGGCCGCGACCTCGTCCGGACTGCGCAGGCAGACGATGACGCGCGGCCGCTCGCGGAACAGCGGTAGCCACGCCTCGAGCGTCCACGAGAAGCGCGGGTCCTTCCATGCCGGCGTCGCCTGTCCCACGAGCGCGCGCATCACATCCTCGTGCGGGCGCGAGGCATCGATGATCTCCGCGCGCATGGCGGTGGTGAACCACTCGACGAGCCCGGCGGATTGGAGGATAAGGTCGTTCGCCTCGACGACGGCGCGCTCCTCGAAGTAGCCGTCGGCGTTCGATTCGTCGGGCTCGATCAGGTCGTGCCCGACGCTCACGCCGGAGAGGTGCAGGAGCTTCGCAACGGCGCTGGTGCCGGACCGGCCGCTGCCGGCGATGATGAACATGCGTCTTAGTCGTTAGTCGTTAGTCGTTAGTCGTTAGTGGTTGGTCAGTAGTCGTTGGTCGTTGGGGCGCGGCATCGGGGCTACCAACGGTTGCGATGCACGTACTCGTCCCAGCCCAGCCGCGCGGCCTCCGGCACCGTCTTCGGCGGCTTCGAGCGGTAGCCGAAGCCGACCGCGACCGGCACCGACGCGTCTTCGGGCAGGCCGAGCGTCTCCCGCGCGCACTCCTGGTGGTGGAGCGAGATCGGGCACGAGCCGATTTCCTCCGCCCACGCGGCGATCATCATGTTCTGCGCGGCGCGGCCGGCGTCGAACTCCGGGCGCGTGCCGCCGAGCGCGGCGACGGCGATGACGAGCGGCGCGCCGGGGATCCACGTCGCGAAGTCGCCGCACTTCGCGAACTCGTCACGCACCTTCGGGTCGTCGATGACGATGAAGCGGCACGGCTGCGTGTTCTTCGAGCTGCCCGCCATGCGCCCCGCCTGCACGATGCGCCGGACCGTCTCTTCGGGCACCCGCTGGTCGAGAAACGCGCGGGTGTCGCGCTTGCTGATGATTGTGCGGTACGTGTCCATCGCGCCTCCGTTCGCAGCCGCCGCCCTATGCGCCGTCGCGGAGGCATGCTAGCGTGATTCGCTGCCCGATGCGATGCATCCGATGTGGTGCGGATCGCGTCGCGCACGAGCGGCGGACGTGGCATGAGCGGAGGAAGATGAGTTGGCGAACGCGGGCTCTGTCGCGGAGATCTGGCGGTTCCCGGTCAAGTCGATGCAGGGCGAGCGCCTCGGCGAGGCGGAGTTCGGCGCAGCCGGCCTGACCGGCGATCGCGCGTACGCACTCATCGACACGGCGACCGGCAAGGTCGCGAGCGCGAAGGCCGCCCGCATGTTCCCGGGCATCCTCGGCTGCGCGGCGAGCTTCATCGAGCCGCCGCAGCCGGGCGCGGAGGCGCCGCCGGTGCGGATCACATTCGCGGACGGGACATCGGTCACCAGCGACGCGCCGGATGCCGCCGGTAGGCTCTCGGCATACTTCCGGCGGGACGTCCGGCTCGCCCGGTCTGCCCCCGACGACTTCACGATCGAGCAGTACGTGCCCGACATCGAGGGCGCGGACGGCGAAGGACGCCGGGATGTCGTGGTCGATGCACGGCTCGGCGGCGCGATCTTCGCGCAGCTCGGCCTGCCCTCG
>DASUKS010000003.1:0-18415 GCA_036278595.1 Dehalococcoidia bacterium | reverse complement strand
GCGGCGCGACTGCGGGCGCGCGCTGCGGCGCCGGCGCCGGAGCGGGTGACGTCCGTACCGCCGGCCGTGCGGGCGCCGCTCCCCGGTACGAGCGCTCGTACTCCTGCGCCAGATAGAGCTTCCAGCCCGTGATGCCCGTGGGGATCGCGCTGCTGCTTGCGTTCACCACGCCCGAGACCTGCTGGCCGCCCCACCACGTCGGGTTCTGCTTCGCGAGCGCATCGATCCCGAAGTCGCTCGTCACGGTGGGGCAGCTCATGCCGGGCTTGTAGATGATGCCGCTCGGGACGCACACCGTCGCCTTGACCACGGTCGGCGGCCGCTGGAACGGGATCGATGGTTTGCCCTTCAGCGCATCGACGATCACGTCGTGCCACGTCGCCCCCGCAATGGTCGTGCTGAGGATGTTGACCATCGGCGTGTTGTCGCTGTTGCCCACCCAGACGCCCACCGCGATGTTCGGCGTATATCCGAAGGTCCATGTGTCGCCGATGAGGCCGGCGTCCGGCTCGCCCGGCGCGTACGGCTCGCTCGTGCCGGTCTTCGTGGCCACCTGGTAGCCGGGAATGTTCAGGCTGCTGCCGACGCCGTAGGTGATCTGGCGGTTCGCGTCCGTCGAGAGGATGTTCGAGATCATGTACGCGTACTCGGGCTTGATCACCTCCACCTTCTTGGGCGCGGTGTTGTTGATCAGCATCTTGCCGGCGCGGTTGGTAATCGCGAGCACCGAAACCGGGTCGAGGGTGCGGTTGCCTGCAGGGAGGTTCTCGGTGGTCGGCTCGCCGACCATGGTGCCCTGGTTCGCGAAGGTGGAGTAGCCGTACACCATGTCGAGCAGCTTGACGTCGCTCCCGCCCAGCGTTACAGCGGGCCCGAGGTTCGGCACATCGAGCGTCGTGATCCCCATGGACTTCGCGCGGTTGATCATGTTCTGCACGCCCACCCAGAGGATGGTCTTGAACGCCGGGATGTTGAACGAGTTGCCGAGCCCGACGCGCAGCGGAATCACACCGTGGTACCGCTTGTCCGGGTTCGTTGGCGAGAAGGGCGGGCTGCCGTTCTCGCTCCACGTGATCGGCGTATCGACGATCGGCCAGTCCGGCCCCCAGCCCTGCTCGAACGCCGCCTCGTACGTGAACGGCTTTAAGGTGGACCCCGGGGAGTTGAGCGCGATCGCGTTGTTGACCTGGCCGTTGACCGCGCTGTCGTTGTAGTCCCGGCTGCCGACCATCGCGAGGATCTGGCCCGTGGGCGGGTCCATGATCACGACCGAGCCGTTGTGCCCATGGCTCGATGCCTCGTACTTCTCGATGTTCTTGTCGAGAATCTGATTGGCCTCCGTCTGCAGCGGCAGGTCGAGCGTGGTGAGCACGCTGAGGCCACCGTGCAGGAGTGCATCCTCGCCGAGCGTCTGCTTGATGTAGTCGCCGACGTACTGGACGAAGTGCGGCGCGAGGAACGGCTGCTGCGCCGGGTTGAGTGTGATCTTCTCGAGCCGCGCCCAGTTCGCCTCCGTCTGGCTGATGTAGCCGTGCTCCACCATCAGGTCCAGCACTTCGCTCTGGCGCTTGAGCGCAGCATCCATGTGCGTGAACGGGTCGTAGTCCGTCGGCGACTGCGGCAGCCCCGCGAGGAACGCCGCCTGCGCGAGGTCGACGTCCTTCGCGTGGATGCCGAAGTATCCTTCCGCCGCGGCTTCCACCCCGGTGTACACGCCGCCGTACGGCACTTCGTTCAGGTACCAGCCGAGGATCTGCTGCTTCGAGTAGTCCTGCGTCAGCTTCAGCGCGAGCACGGCTTCGCGCGCCTTCCGCGAGATCGAACGCTGCGTCCGCTCGGACGGCGTCTCATAGATCTGCTTGACGAGCTGCTGTGTGATCGAGCTGCCGCCGCTGCCCTGCATGAAGCCCGGGCCGGGCTTGAGGTTCTCGATGGCCGCACGCGTGAGGCCCTTCACGTTGATGCCCGGGTTCGAGTAGAAGCTCGCGTCTTCGGCCGCGACCGTGGCGTTCTGGATCAGCGGCGAGATCTGGTCGAGCGCGACCGTCGTGTGGTAGCCGTAGTTCGGGTCCAGGTACTCGTACAGCAGCGTGCCGTTGCGGTCGTAGATCTTCGCACCGCCACCGCGCGTGTCGATCGCCTGCTGCGGCGGCGGCACGCCCGACGTGATGTCCTGGTAGTAGTTCGTCGCGCCGGCGGCGAATCCCGCGCCGACGGCAACGAGTACGAGCGCGATCGGGACGAACAGCGCGATGATGAAGGGTTTGCCGCTCGCGGGCGTCCGGCGCCGCGCTCGCCGCATACGGCGGTACTGCTGAGCTCTTGTCACGTGCTTACCTCAAGACCGTTACGCTCGTTCAGACACGCTGACGGGTGCCGGCCTCTTCGCGGGTAAGCCGGACCAGTCCGGAGCTGATCGCAAATGCTGCCGCCTGCTGGCGGTTGCGGAGGTGCAGCTTCTCGAGGATGTTCCTGAGGTGCACCTTGACCGTGTTCTCGGTGATCAGCAGCTTGCGGGCGATGTCGCGGTTCGTCGCGCCCTGCACGAGCAGTTCGAGCACGTCGCGCTCGCGGTCCGTGACCTTCGCCGTGTCGTTCTCCATCGCCGCGGCTTCGTGATCACGGACGCGCGCCATCGCCGTGAACTCGTCGAGCAGTCGCGCCGCGAGCTCCGGCGTAATCACCGCTTCGCCCTGCGCGATGCGCTTGATGGCATCGACGAGGTTGGGGATGCTGATGTCCTTCGTCATGTACCCGCGCGCGCCGGCCTTGAGGCAGTCGATCAGGTCGCTCTCCGAGCGCGAGTCGGTGAGGACGGCGATGCGGGTCATCGGCAGTTCGGTGAGGATCGATTTGCACGTCGCGACGGCGCCGATGTCGTCGAGGCGCGTGTCCATCAGGACGACATCGGGGCGAACCCTGCGCGCCTTCTCGCACGCCTCGCCGCCGCTCCGCGCCTGGCCGACGACGCGGATCTCCATCGACCGTGAGAAGACGGCGCCGAGACCTTCCCGGTAGAGCTTTTCTTCGTCGACGAGCAGGAGCCGCACCGGCGCGCTCACGGGTACCGTGGGCCGTCCGTTGTGCCCGTTCAGCGCTGCCCGTGCCGTGGCTGCCATTCGTGTATCCATGCGCGCCTACCCCTCACCGTCGTCCTGCGTGGATCTGTTGCGTCGGTCCTCTTCGTGGGCCTGCAGCTCCGTCAGTGCGGGCCCGGACAAGTCCGCCGGTCTTCAAACACGACGGGTCCGTTTTGGAGGTGCACTGCGGGAAGCCGCAACGTGACTATGCCCCACACGGCGTTACAGGGACGGAACGTGAGGTTCGGCAGCGTTTCAAAGGTCTTGCAGGCTCCGAAGGTGCGTCAATCGCGCGCCGGGAAGCTGCGCCTCGCCGGTTCAGGTCGCTTGGAGGCACTCAATTTCACCGTTACGCGCGTGGATGCGTGTGTGTTCGCGGCGAAGGCAGGTCAGCCGGCCCGCGCGCTGTCTTCCATCCGCGGCGGGGACGACGCGGGGAGAAACCGCGGTGCGCGGCGCTCGAACTCCGCGTACATGTCTTCAAACAGCGTCCATCCCTGATCGATGCCGAACCACCGTGCGATCCGCCCGCCGATCGTCCGGTGGTCGCGGTAGATGAAGCGCAGGAGACCGATCTGGCTCTCGACGCCATGCCCGAAGTAGGTGATCTGCCGGATCGCTTCGAACATGATCGCGGCGTCCGACGCCGCCGCGATCGCATCGATGTCGGCATCCGGTCGCAGCGCGCGCAGCGCTGATGTGTACACGCCGAGCACTTCGTCCCACGTCATCGAGCGAGGCCATACCTCCGCGCGGTCGAAGAAGAGCCCGCGCTTGTTCACGGCGCCGAGGTACAGCCAGAAGATCGCGAGGTCGTACGCGGGCGGGCCACCGCATACGAACTGCCAGTCGAAGTGCACGGGCTCCTCGCCATCGGCGACGGCCATGTTGCCGCGATGGTAATCGCCGTGCAGCAGCGTCTCGGGCGACTGCGCGAGCGCAGCACGGTACGCATCCGGATTGGCCGCGAGCGCCACTAACAGGTCGAGCGCGCGCTCGCTCGCGATGCGCGGCAAGTACGGCAACTCATCGAAGCGCGCACGCATCGAACGCACGCCTTCCGGTACGAAGCTCAGCGTGTGATCGAGGTCGCGCGTGAACGGCCGGGAGACCGCCGCCGGCGGGTCACCGAGAAAGCGCGCGTGCAGCGCCGCGAGCCGGCGCAGCGCTCCGCGCGTGTCGTCTGGCGTCCACTCCGTCATCCACTTGCCGCGACCGATGCGCTCCATGAGCACCCAGCTGTCGCGACCTTCGAGCGCGGGCCCGACGGCGTAGCAGCGCGGCGTGCGGAGCGGCACCTGCCCGGCGAGCTCGGCGAAGAAGAGGCGCTCGCGCGTCGGCGGTCCATACAGCAAATCACCGAGCTTGAGGATCGCATCGAACGTGCGGTCGCCGGCCTTCAGCCGCACGCGCTCGAAGTACGAGCCCGTCAGCCCCGCGGGAGGGCGATTCCGCTTGCGCTTGAGGATGCGGACCTCGGACGCAGGCGTGTGCGGAAGACGCCAGCCGGCGAGTATCTCGTCGTTTGTGATCTTCGGTGCCTCTGCCATCGCCCGGGCATTGAAGCACAGCGGAACGTACGTGTCAGCCCAGGCTCGTATTGTCGATCAGACGCGTCGGGCCGATGCGCACCGCGAGCGACGCGAGCGTCGGGCGGTCGATGACAGCGAGCTCATCGAGCGTCTCGGCGTCGGCGACGCTCACGTAGTCGATCTGCGCGCGCGGCTCGCACGCGACGATGTGCTGCATCTCGCCGCGGATCCTCGCGGCATCGCGCTCGCCCTGCGCATAAAGACGCTGTGCGCGCTCGACCGCGCGGCTGAGCACGAGCGCCGCACGCCGGTCATCGCCTTCGAGGTACACGTTGCGGCTGCTCAACGCGAGGCCGTCGGGCTCGCGGATGATCGGCATGCCGACGATCTCCACGTCGAGGTCCAAGTCCCGCACCATGCGGCGGATCACGGCGAGTTGCTGCGCGTCCTTGCGTCCGAAGTACGCGCGCTGCGGCTGCACGACGTTCAGCAGCTTGCATACGATGGTCGTGACGCCGCGGAAGTGCGTCGGTCGGCTCACCCCTTCGAGCCGGGCCGTCAGTCGTTCCACCTGCACGTACGTGCTGTAACCGTCGGGGTAGATCTCGTCGGCCGCGGGCGCGAGCACCGCGTCGATGCCGTCCGCCTCGAGCAGCGACAGATCGCGCGCCTCATCGCGCGGGTAGCGCGCGAGGTCCTCGTCCGGCGCGAACTGCGCCGGGTTCACGAAGATCGACACGGCGACGTGCGTGTTCGCGTCGCGCGCCGCGCGCACGAGCGAGAGGTGTCCCTCGTGCAGGGAGCCCATCGTGGGCACGAGGCCAAGGTTGCCCTCGAGCGAGGCGCGCCACGCGCGAAACTCTGCGATGGTGCGGAAGACGTGCAAGACGGTGTCAGGCGGGCTTCACGAATCGAGCCCGAGTGCGTGCCGGCGGCCCAGGCGCGCGGCGCCGTCCGGCTGCAGCTCCGCGAGCGCTGCCGGATCCATGCGGAAGCTCTCCTTCTCGGTCGGGAAGTCGCCGCGCCGCACGTCGCGCGCGTACGCCTTCACGGCCTCGCGGATGGCCTCGCCGACCTCGGCATAGCGGCGCGCGTGCTTCGGTGTGAACCCGTCGAACATGCCCAGCAGGTCGTGGAATACCTGCACCTGTCCGTCGCAGCCCGCGCCGGCGCCGATGCCGATCGTAGGCACGCTGAGCCGCTGCGTCAGCAGTCCCGCCAGCGGCGCCGGGATCGTCTCGAGCACGATGGCGAACGCGCCGGCCTGCTCCAGCGCCTGCGCGTCGTGCATCAATTGCACCGCCGCGGCCGGCGTCTTGCCCTGCACCTTGAAGCCGCCGAGCTGGTTCACCGACTGCGGCGTCAGGCCGATGTGCCCCATCACGGGGATGCCTGCCTCGACCAGCTTCTGCACCGTCTCCGCCGAGCGCACCCCGCCCTCGAGCTTCACGGCGCCGCAGCCCGTCTCCTGCATCAGGCGCGCGGCGTTGCGCATCGCGTCCTGCCACCCGGTCTGGTAGCTCATGAACGGCATGTCGCCGACGACCAGCGCGTGCTCGGTGCCGCGCACGACTGCCTTCGTGTGGTGCACCATGTCGTCCATCGTCACGGGGAGCGTCGAGTCGTAGCCAAGCACGACCATCCCGAGCGTGTCGCCGACGAGGATGACATCCGCGCCTCCCTGCTCGACGAGCCGCGCCGTCGGGCAGTCGTACGCGGTCATCATGACGATCTTCTCGCCGCGCTGCTTCAGCTGACGGATGTCGGTGACGGATACACGCGTCATGGCATGCCTCCTCAGGCGACCGGGGCCGGTTCGATGTGATGGCCGGTGTGCGTGATGCGGTTCTGCTCGTCGACGTACACGAGCATCGGGCGCGCGCGCAGCGCCTCCGCGTCTGTGGCCGTCGTGTACGTGAGGATGATCACCGTGTCGCCTGGACTGACGAGGCGCGCCGCGGCGCCGTTGATGCAGATCTGGCCGCTGCCCCGCTCGCCTTCGATCGCGTACGTCGTGAGGCGCGATCCATTGTCCACGTCCAGCACGTGCACCTGCTCGAACGGCACAATGTCCGCGGCCTCGAGCAGCACGGGATCGATCGTGATGCTGCCCTCGTAGTGCAGGTCTGCCTGCGTGACACGTGCCCGGTGGATCTTGCTCTTGAGTATGGTCCGCACCGCGTTCCCCTGCCGGCGAGGTCCGCTCGCCCCGCTTGTACGGCACAAAGAATGCCTCTCCGGACGTCCGGACAGGCATGCGGCTGCGGATTGTGTTCCGCTGTCTCTATGCCGTCTCGGTCCGCCGGATCCAAGCAGCCTGGTGTCGTACGTCTCCGATTTCGTTGCGCTGGCCGTCCGCATTCGCGGATCGACGGCGCATTTCAGTATAGGCAGCGCCCGAAAGCTGTCAATCGCGTGTCAACGTTCCCTGCCCGATCAGGCCGCCTGTGGATCTGATAACGATCCTGATCGAGAGGCTTGCCAAACAGGATCCGCGCGGATATCCTCGCCCGGAATGGAAAATGTCAGCCGTGCGACCCGTGGCGGGGTGGGTACGGTGCTCATAGGGCTGGCGCTCGTCGCAGTGGCGCTGACGGGTGGCTGGCTGTCCGGCTCCATCTACGACGGCCATATCGCACACCCATGCGAGGGCTGTGCATCCTCCGTCTCCGCGGCCGAAGCCCAACCGACGCATGTCTCACGCGCGCTCGCAGCCGTCGCGACGCCGGCGCCGACGACCATCGCAGCCCCGACCGATCCGGACGGCTTCCCGTACGTCAGCGCGCAGTCGTTCGCGCTCATCGACAGCGCGTGCGGCGCGCTGATCTCCGGCCGCGACGAGCACGAGCACTTGCCACCGGCCAGCCTCACGAAGCTGATGACGGCCGCGGTCGCCCTCGACCATGCGCAGGTCACGAAGATGATCACCTCGCACGTCGATGGCGCCACGCTCTACAACGACACCGGCTCGACGATCATGGGGCTGAAGCCCGGCATGGAGCTGTCACTGCTCGACCTGCTCTACGGACTCCTGCTCCCATCAGGCAACGACGCCGCGATCGCGATCGCCGAAGGGATCAGCGGCACGCAGCCGGTGTTCGTCGAATTGATGAACGAGAAGGCGCAGTCGCTCGCGCTCAATGACACCCACTTCACGAACCCCCACGGTCTCGACGAGCCCGGGCTCTACTCGAGCGCGTACGACATGGGCATGCTGGCGCGATACGTGATGCTGAACGACACGCTGCGCCAGATCGTCTCGACGCAGTCCTATCAGCCGAAGTGGGACGGACCCCCCGTCTGGAACGGCAACAAGCTGCTCACCGAGTACGAGGGCGCGGACGGCGTGAAGATCGGCTACACCGAGCAGTCGGAGCAGACGATGGTGGCGTCCGCGACGCGCGGCGGCCGGCGCATCATCGCTTCGATCATGCGGAGCACCGATCGCTATCAGGACGCAGAGCGCATGCTCGACTGGGGCTTCGCCCAGCCCTCGCCGTGCCCGTAAGAGAGACGCTTCGCGGTTAGCGCTCGGATTCGTCCCCGTCGAGCGCGCGACGGACGGCTTCCTTGTCCTCGAGATCGATCAGCGCATGCATGGGCGCTGACCTCCACGCGAGTTTCGCGCGCCGATCACGCGGTGGTTCGTCGCGGCGTGGTTCGTGTGCCGAGCGTGCGGATGTGTCGCCGTCTCGGTCGTTGTGCGCGGTTGGTACCATGAGCGGTAGATTACAGCATCTTGGCGGCGCGCTGCTGGAGCTGCTTCGCGCGCTCTTCTTCCTGGTACATCGTCAGCACGGCGTAGATCATGTTCTGCGACGCGCGCGTCATCGCGTCGATCGCGTTCACGACCTTCTGCAGCTTTCCCTCATCGACGCTGATCGCCGTCACGCTCACGGTCCGCCGCCGGTCGTCGAGGGCGATCGCGGCGACCTGGTCGGGGCGCAGACCGACCGAGTCGAGCCAGTGCGACTGGTTCGTCAGCGCGGCGCCGTTGCGGTTCTCGCCCGTCATCTGCGCGAGTGCGAGCGCCGCCGTCTCGCCCTGCGCGACCGTCGTCTGCAGGTCGATGAGCATCTGGTGGATCGCGCGGTCGAGATCCTTCACGTCGCTCTTCGATAGCGAAGGGCAGGCGCGTGCGATGTCGGCCTGCTGCGGGATGCCGAGCCGCGTCAGCAGCTCCGGCCCTGGTGTCTCGCGCACCTCGCGGAAGAACGCCAGCGCCGACGGGCGGTCGAGGCGGAAGTCGAGGAAGCCGCGCATCACGGGCATGCGGTCGCGCTGCAGCAGCGCGTGGTATAGCCCGACGAGGTCGCCCGCAGCCTGCACGTACTGCTCCATGATGTGCATCGCGAGCACCTTGCGCTCGGGCGGCGAGCCCATCACGAGCGCGCGGAGGCTGGTCTCGGCCAGCACGCGGCGGCTCGCGACGCCGAGCTCGGCGTAGCTGCTCAGGAATTCGGCGTCGCGGATGCGCAGGAAGCCATCGAAGCAGGTGGCGCAGCGGGCGGGGGCGGTTTCGTGCGGATGGAAGGAGACGGGTGCGCCGCAGTCGCGGCAGACCGATTCGAGCGCCCTGTTGCCGTCCATACGCCTGCCAGTCCCCGCTCGTGCCAGGTTCCAGACTCGATCGCGGGTGTCACGAAGTCAAGCGCTCAGCCGACGCCGCGCGCGTGCAGCCGCGGCTTTGTGCGCGTCCGCGATGACTTCCCCGCCGCCGTACGCACGCCGCGCGGCGCCGGCTGGCACTTCGGGCAGAAGACGCTGCTGCGCCCACCGACCTTGATGCGCCGCATCGCCGTCCCGCATCGATAGCACGGCTCGCCCTCGCGGCCGTACGCCTGCACCGTGCGCTGGTTCTCGCCCGGCACACCGTCGACGTTGATGTGGTCCCGGAGCGTCGTGCCCAGGCTGCTCCCACGCGCGTCGATCCCCATCCGCAGCGCCTGCAGGATGCCAGCGTGCAGTCGCGCATAGTCCGCGCGCTTCAGTTTGTTCGCCGGCCGCAGCGGGTGGATGCCCGCGTAGTGCAGCGCTTCGTCGGTGTACAGATTGCCCATCCCGGCGACGACGGTCTGATCCAGCACGACGGACTTGATCGGCGCCGAGCGCCGATGCGCGCGCTCGTAGAGCACCTCGGGGGTGAACGCGGCTTCGAGCGGCTCCGGGCCGAGCGACTCCATGACCATCGTCGCGTCTTCGACGAGCCACATCGTCCCGAACTTGCGCAGGTCCGTCCATCGCAGTTCGTAGCCGTTGTCCAGCGGGAAGACAGCGCGCGTGTAGTCGTCGGGCGGCGCGGAGGCGAGGCGATACAGCACGTTCCCCGACATGCGGCGGTGCATCACCCACGCGCGCCCGTCGTCGAGATCGACGATCAGGTATTTGCCCCGGCGCCGTAGCCCGTCGATGCGGCGGCCGGCCAGCTCGCGGCAGAACTCGTCGGGTGGCACGAGCTGTACGAGCCGAGGCGCGTCCTCCGCGATGCGGCAGCCGGTGATGGTGCGGCCGAGGACGAGGCGCTCCAGGTCGCGGCGTACGGTCTCGACTTCGGGCAGCTCGGGCATGCGACCAGCATACGCAGCGCGCGCGCTGTGCGCAGGGCGGGGCGGCGGGTACGGTGTAGCGATGAGCGTCACCGCGCGCACCGACGAGGAGTCGTCGTATCGGCTGCTCCACGCCGGGGCGTTCCTGGCGCTGTTCTGCGTCGGGCTCTACGCATCCGCGTTCGGCCCGGCGATGCCGTTCATCGCGAGCGGGCTCGGGGTATCGCTCGACACCGCCGGCCTCGTACTCACGGTCTTCTTCATCGGCTCGATCAGCGCGTCGGCAGCTGTCGCGGTGGCGCTGCACGCGCGGAGCAGCCGGCTCCTCGGCTCGGTCGGGCTCTCGGCGGTCGCGGCGGGCTGCCTGGTGCTCGGATTCGCGGATTCGTGGCCGCTCGCGCTCGCCGGCGGCGTGATCATGGGCGCCGGCGACGGCCTCGTGATCGCCGGTCTGCACATCCTCATGGCGCGCAGCTCGCGCGATGTCCCGAGCGCGGTGAACAACCTGAACCTGTTCTTCGCGTTCGGCGCGATCCTCGGTCCGCTGTGGGCCGGCGGGATCCTGGCGTCGTCGGGCGATCGCGGCCCCGTGTACGCCGGCATCGCCGCCGCCGCGATCGCCGCGATGCTCCTGCTGCTCCGCGCGGACGAGCCTCCCGTGCCGGCCGGGCAGGCGAGACCGCGCGACGACCTCGAAGAGGCGCTCCAGGAGTCGCAGGTCGCGGTCGAAGAGCGGTTCGCGATCCCGCGTGACTCCGTCACGCTCATCATGGGTGCCGTGCTGTTCCTGTACGTCGGCGCGGAGTTCGGTTTGGGGGCGTGGGTGGCCTCGTACGCGCGCGAGACGACCGGCGCCGGCATCTTCGCCGCAGCGGCCCTCACGGCCGGGTTCTGGTTCGCGCTCGCGATCGGCCGGCTCCTGACCGGCGTCTACTTCGGTCGCCAGCGCGACGCGCTCACGCTCCTCACCGTCGCGGCGGCCGGCGGCGCGCTCGCCTGCCTCGTGCTAGCCGTGGCGACGGGGCACCTGTTGGTCGCCGGCGCGGCGGCGTTCGGCGCCGGGTTGTGCATGGGGCCGATGTGGCCCGCCACCGTCGCGATCGTGTCGGCACGCGGTCCTTCGAGCGACACGGCCGCGATCGTGACGATGGGCAACGCGGGCGGCGTCGCGATTCCCTGGTTACAGGGGAAGGTGCTCGTCGGCGCCGGCGCGGCGCAGGGAGTCGCAGTCACGGCGGCGCTCTGCGCGGTGATGTTCGGCATTACGTCGGTGCTCTGGGCGCGCCGCGCCCGCTGACCTGCGCTGCCTATCCCTTACGCGCACGTCAGGTTAGGCTGTCGCGCGTTGCAACAGAGGAGACGCCAGCCGATGGCCGAGTACACGAAACCGCTCCCTTACCCCAGCCCGGAGACGCAGCCGTTCTGGGATGCCTGCAAACGCCACGAGCTGTCACTGCCGTACTGCAAGGCGTGCGAGCAGTTCTTCTTCTACCCGCGGCAGTTCTGCCCGCGCTGCTTCTCCTGGGACATCGACTGGCGGACGTGCAGCGGCCGCGGCACGCTCTACACCTTCGCGATCCAGTTCCGGCCGCAGATGCCCGGCTTTACGCCGCCGTACGTCACAGCGATCGTGCAGCTCGACGAAGGCCCGCGCATGATGACGAACCTCGTCGGCATCGACCCGACGCCGGAGAACATCCACTGCGACATGCCGGTCGAGGTGACGTGGGAAGACGCGAGCGACGAGATCACGCTGCCGCTGTTCAAGCCGGCGCAGTGATCGGGACGAAGGAAGAACGATGAGCCTGAAGAACAAGGTAGCTATCGTTGGCGCCGACGAGACGGACGAGATCGGCATCATCCCTGACGCGACGCCGATCATGCTGCACGCGCAGGCGGCGCGCAACGCGCTGCGGGACGCCGGGATCGACAAGTCGGAGGTCGATGCCGTGTTCACGTGCGGCATCGGCTTCATGGCGAGCACGCAGCTGTGCGAGTACATGGGCATCGTCCCGAAGTACAGCGACAGCACCATGACGGGAGGCTCGTCGTTCGAGATCCACGTCGAGCATGCCGCGGCCGCGATCAACGCCGGGCTGTGCAGCGTCGCCCTCATCACCCACGGCGAGACCGGGCACTCCGGCCGCATGCGGCGCGGGGGCGGCGGCCGGGGTGGGTTCGACACGAGTATGCCGGCTGCGCAGTTCGAGATGCCGTTCGGCCTCGGCGGCGCGCCGAGCTCGTACTCGATGGCGGCGATGCGCCACATGCACCAGTACGGCACGACGAGCGAGCAACTCGCGGAGATCGCCGTCGCCACGCGCAAATGGGCGCAACTCAACCCCCGCGCGATGATGCGCGACGACCTTACGATCGATGACGTGCTCGCTTCGCGCTGGGTCGCCTACCCGTTCCACATCTACGACTGCTGCCTGGTCACTGACGCCGGCGGCGCCGTCGTGCTCGTCGGCGCCGACCGCGCGCGCGACTTCAAGAAGAAGCCCGTGTGGGTGATCGGCACCGGCGAGGCGAGCACGCACCAGTCGCTGCTCGGGATGGACGACATCACGCGGACGCCTGCGCGCTACAGCGGCAAGGCCGCGTTCGAGATGGCGGGCGTCACGCCTGACGACATCGACGTGGTCGAGGTCTACGACTCGTTCACCTATACCGCGCTCGTCACGCTCGAGGAGCTCGGCTTTTGCGAGAAGGGCGAAGGCGGCCCGTTCGTCGCGAACCAGCGGACCGCGCCCGGCGGGGACTTCCCGATGAACACCAACGGTGGCGGGCTCTCCTACACCCATCCCGGCATGTATGGCATGTTCATCCTCATCGAAGCGGTGCGCCAACTTCGAGGCGAATGTGGGCCGCGCCAGGTGCCGAACGCGAAGCTCGCCTGCGTGAACGGCACGGGCGGCACGCTGAGCGCGACCGGCACGCTGATCCTGGGCGCCGATTAGACCTCGCCCGCGGGGGCTGCCCCGGCGACCTGCGGCGTGGCCTTCACATTGGTAAAATGCCGCGGTTCCAGTACTAGCCACGGGAGGCAGCCGTTGTCCGGCCACTCGAAATGGTCGCAGATCAAGCGACAGAAGGGCGCAGCCGACGCGCAGCGCGGACAGCTCTTCACCAAACTCTCGAAGGAGATCATCATCGCCGCGAAGGTGGGCGGGCCTGACCCGAACGCCAACTTCCGGCTGCGTCTCGCCGTGCAGAAAGCGCGCGACAACAACATGCCCGCGGACAACATCGATCGCGCCATCAAGCGCGCAGCGGGCGGCGGCGAGGGCAGCGAGCTCGACGAGGTGACGTACGAGGGCTTCGGGCCCGCGGGTACGGCGGTGATCGTCGAGGCGGCGACCGACAACCGGAACCGGACGGTCGCCGAGGTCCGCAACGTCTTCGCGCGGGCCGGCGGCAACCTCGGCGAGACCGGCTCTGTCTCATGGAACTTCGACTCCCGCGGCGTGATCACGCTGCCGAAGGATGGCAAGGATCCCGACGATGTCGCGCTCCAGGCGATCGACGCCGGCGCGGAGGACGTCCAGATCGGCGACGACACGATCGACGTCTATACCGCGCCGCCGGACCTGGAGTCCGTGAAGAAGGCGCTCGAAGAGCACGCCCTGACGGTCGAGTCGGCGGAGACGGCGCGGGTGCCGAAGACGACCGTCCAGCTCGACGAGAAGGCCGCCATCCAGGTGCTGCGGCTCGTCGAGAAGCTCGAGGCGCTCGACGACGTGCAGAAGGTCTACTTCAACGCCGAGTTCGACGACGCGGTGCTCGCGTCGTACAGCAGCTAGCCGTGGGGCAGGCGGAGCCGCCGGCGATCATCCTTGGTGTCGACCCGGGCACCCGCACGACCGGCTGGGGCGTCGTTGCGCTCGAGGGCGGCGAGCCGCGCGCGCTGGCCTGCGACGTCATCTCTCCGAAGGCCCGCCTGCCGCTCGAGCAGCGACTCGAGTTCATCTTCTCCGAACTGGGCGACGTCATCGCCCGCTACCAGCCGACTGCGATGGCGGTCGAGGAGCCGTTCGTCGGCACAAACGTCCGCTCGGCCATGGCGATCGGCGAGGCGCGCACGGTCGCGATGCTCGCCGCGACGCTCGCCGGGTTGCCGGTCCACCACTACCCGCCGGCGCGCATCAAGGCCTCGGTGGCGGGGTACGGACAGGGGGAGAAGGCGCAGGTGCGCGAGATGCTGCGTCTGCAGCTCCGAATGGAGGAGGCGCCCGCCGACCTCAACGCCAGCGACGCGCTCGCTGTCGCCCTGTGCCACGCCATCCAGCAGCAGGCCGACAGCCTGATCGCCGCCGCCGGCAGTTGACGCCCGGCTCCCGCTCCTGATGAGCGTCTCGCGGCGCACCCCTCTTGACGAACTGGCCGCCGGATCTCAGGGTCTTAGCTCGCCGTAATTCTGGTTCTCCCTCGGGTAACACTTTCGCGATGCCAGGCGTTGTACTTCTTGACGACGGGCAACGAATCAAGAGGGACGCCGAACATGACCCTGCACCGCCACCACTTCAGCACCCGACCGGTCTCGCTGGTCCTCATCGCCGCGCTGGCCGGCTTCGCGCTGTGGAGCTTCCGGCCGTGGAGCGCCGGCCTCCCGGGAGGAAGCGGCACGTCCGACGCGGCCGCGGCTCCGGTACTCCACCTCGATGGCCAGGCGCAGGCGACGGTGCAGGACGGCATCGTGCGGCACCTCGTCGTGCCGGTGACGCTGGCCGGCGGCGAGCACCTCTCGCTCGATGGCGCCGTCCTGCACGCGGAGACCTCGATGTCGCCGACGGCCGCGGCGGCGGTGCCCGCGAGCTACTCCGTACAGTTCCTCGACGGCAACGGCGACACTACGATTGATTCCGGCGAGCATGCGCAACTGGTGGTCGACCTGCCGGATAACACCACCGTCTACCCGCAGAACCCGCTGGACCTCGTGTTCAGGCTCCCGGGCGGTGGCACCGTCGGCATCGCCGACGTGCTGCGGTAGCCCCCAAATCGCAGGTTCCCCCCTCGGTCAGGCGTCTCCCATTCGGAGGCGCCTGATTCGCGTTTCGGCGACAGGCGCGGCTTGAGGAGCCCGGCGGCGTACGAATGTTTCACGTGAAACATTCGTGCTGGAGGGCGGGGTCAGGGCTGTTCGAGCCAGCCGGGATCCGAGACCTCCAGCTTCGCGTGGACCGTATCACGGACGTGGGCGAGGGCGAGCGCGCGCCACTCGCCGGCGTCGGCGTCGCCGGCGCGGATACGCTCGACCAACTCGTCATTGCGCGTGCGGACCGCCGCTCGCAGCACCTTCAGCGACGGCGGGCGCGGCATCGGCCCGAGGAGGATCTCGAGCCCGCGCCACTCGGCGTCGAGTTGCCGCTCTTCGTTGGCGAGCTGGCGCCGAACGATGCGGATCACGTTCGCGGCGACGCGCGCGTTGTACTTCGGCGCGCCCTGCAGGGCCGGCAGCAACTGCTCATCGAACAGCACCTCGACCGCGCGCAGGAGCTCATCGGCTGTCGGTCGGTCGTGCATGGTGGCGCATTCCTTTCTCCGGCGTCCGGCCTCGCTCGATGATCCCTAAAGGACTGCAGACATCAGACAGGAGACAACCAATAGCGGCAGCGAACCGCGATCTGCTGTCTGCTGTTCATCGACAGCCGCTGCGCCCGTCGTATGTCGAGCAGCACACATAGCCGCACTAGCCATCGACAAGTTGCAGCAGCTCCCACTCGGTCTCGGCGGTCCGGCGGCCGATGCTGGCGAGCTCGACGCTGCTCGAGTGCCCGTCGAGGTAGACGCGTGCCTGGGTGATGCAG
This sequence comes from Dehalococcoidia bacterium, assembly GCA_036278595.1. Classification (GTDB taxonomy): domain Bacteria; phylum Chloroflexota; class Dehalococcoidia; order DSTF01; family JACRBR01; genus JADMII01. The sequence continues at coordinate 2,450 of DASUKS010000003.1, read as the reverse complement.
ATGATGCCCCAGCGGAGGTTGCCGAAGACCTCCCAGAACCGCACCCAGTCCGGATCGACCGGCTGGCCCCCCGCGGCCTCGTAGGCGGCGAAGAACTCCTCTCGCGTGCCGATGCCGCCTACCGGCTGCCGGCCGCCGAAACGCCACGACCGCACGCACATCCACGCGAGGTCCTCGGCCGGGTCGCCGACGTGCGCCAGCTCCCAGTCGAGGACCGCCTGCAGGCCGCGTGCGTCGAAGAGCATGTTGCCCATGCGGTAGTCGCCGTGCACGAGCGTGCGCGGCCCTTCGGCGTGCCCGGCGAGGTGCGAGCGAAGCCAGCGGAACGCCAGCTCGAACGCCGGGTGCGGCTCCGGTGCGATCGCCCGGAAGATCTGCTCGTGCCGGTCGATGGACCAGGCGGCGTTCGATGCGTCGTCGGGCGGCCGCTGCAAGTGCTCGAAGCCGGGCATGTCGAGCGGGATCGCGTGGATCTCCGCGAGCGCCCGGCCGAGCTGCCCCGGCAGGGCCGCGCGCGTGCCGGCATAGGCGTCGTCGCGCAGCAGGCGGCGGGGTAGCGTCTCGCCTTCGAGCCTGCGGACGAGGAAGAACTCGCCGCCGAGCGAGCCGTCGCCGAGGAGGATCGGTTCGGGCGTCGGTACGCCGGCGTCGTGCGCGGCGCGCAGGAGCGCGAACTCGGTCGCGCGCGTCATCGTCTTCTGGCCGCCGCGGGTGTCGCGCTGGAGGATCAGCGGGAGCGTCTCGGCGCTGCCGTCCGCGCGCTCGACCGCTGCATCGAGCGACCAGGTCTCGCGCGAGGCGCCGCCGGTCAGGCGGCGCACGTTCTCGACGCCCACCGACCGCGCATCGAGCGCGCGCTGCATGAAGGCTTCGAGCTGCGGCGCGAGGTCCATCTGCGCGCTAGACGACCTGGTCGAGGTACTCGGACAGCCCGTAGCCCACGTGCTCGCCGCAGCGGAACTCCGTCATGCCCTCGCCGACATGCGTCGTCATGCCTTCGCGCCGGTTGCGCAGCGGAATGAACGCCATGACCTTGCCGGTCACGTCGAGCTTCTCGCCGCTCGCGAGCGTCAGGTGCGCGGTCAGCGTGCGATGGAACAGGCCGTTGTCATCGAACTGCGTGTCGATGTCGACGCCCGTGATCTGTTCGAGCTTGTCGCCGCGCACGACGACGCCGCCCTGGCGCCGCTGTTCCGGCGACTGCCAGATCTCGGACACCATCGCGCCGAAGTCGGGGGCGAAGTTGATCGTGAGCCAGCGGTAGGAGTGGATGGCCTGCCAGTAGCGCGGGCCCCACGAGTGGTCGCGGAGGCCAAGGCCATCGATCTCGACGACCTGCGGTTTCGAGCCGTTGTCGCCGGCGACCTCGATCGTGCCATGGACGCGCATGTGCTGCTCGTAATGCGCCTTCGCGAACTCCTTCTCGGGATCGACGACCTCGCGCCGGCTGCCGCTGCTGCCGTACACCGGGCCCGCCGCCTCGTGCACGAGGTCGAGCTTCACACGGCGATGCGGGTTGTTGCGGAACGCCTCGCGCGGGTCCGACATCTCCTCCGGCTTCGCGAGGTAGACCGCGGAGCCTTCGTACGTGGTGCGGAGCTTCTCCATCGGCTCGATGACCTGGAACCGCATGCCGCCGGCGTCCATCGCGTCGTTGGTGTGCACCTCCGGGCGCTTGTACTGGAACAGCACGCTGCCGTCGGGGAGGTAGAGCGTGAGCGTCATCTCGGCGTAGCCCTCGTTCGCACGATTGCCAAGGCGCACAAAGCCGCCGGCCTTCTTCGAGCGGTCGAAAAAGTTGAAGTACATGCTCTCGTTGAAGTTGGACTCCGGGCCGAGCGGGTGGGTGTAGTCGTCCTGGAGCGAGAGATCGCCGAGCAGCGTCACCATGGAGCACCTCACAGGTAGCAGCACACCGTGTGCGCTGTGAGTGTACGGGAGCCGTTGCGGGCGGGGAACAGGAGCGGGATGCGGGGGATCGTTGAGGCGCTGACTGCGTGGTGCGAGTCAGCGCCTCAGGTGCAGTACCGGGCCGCCCGTCGCATCTACTGCCCGATGATGCGGCGGAAGACCTCGTGCCGGATGCCGACGTTCTTGCGTGGGACCTCCGCACCGGGCAGACCGGCGTGGTTGCACTGCTCCGAGCGGTTGGCCGGCGTCTCGCGGAACTGTGACAGCTTCGCCGCCACGTACACTTCCAGGTACATCTCGCACCTCCCTTTCGATGCAAATGTACGGCCGGGCACAGGTGCGCCGTCACGGGCGGAGGGCTGATCAGCGGTCAGACTTTCGGCGGAGGGGAGATCACGGACGCCCGCGCGAGGCGGGCGTCATCGGGTCTGGGATGGTGGGCGATACTGGACTCGAACCAGTGACCTCCACGATGTCAACGTGGCGCTCTAACCAGCTGAGCTAACCGCCCGCGGCAGTGCATGCTACCACGCGCCCGC
>DASUKS010000002.1:0-34173 GCA_036278595.1 Dehalococcoidia bacterium | reverse complement strand
GGGCTCCGGTGAGCCGATCATCGCCCCGACCCTCGACATGGTGCTCGGCTGCTACTACCTGACGATCGACAAGCCGGGTGGCCGGGGTGGCTACAAGCCCGCGAAGAACGGGAACCTGGCAGAGGGCATCTACGGCAGTGCGCAAGAGGCGCGGTTCGCGCACGACCTGGGCATCGTCGAGCTGCAGTCGAGGATCAAGGTGCGCGTGCCCGTCCGCAAGCCGGTCGCGCCGGTGCGCAACGAGCAGGACGGCGACATGCCGCAGCTGCCGGATGGCACCACCGAGACGAGCGAGAGCTTCATCTCGGACGGCTTCGGCATGACCAGCCAGCAGACGGCGGTCGTCCCGGTCGCTGACAACGACGGCCAGCGGCCCGAGAGCGTGATCATCGAGACGACGGTTGGCCGGCTCATCTTCAACGAGATCCTGCCCGCCGGCGTCGGCCTCGCCGTCGATGGCACCATCGACTTCATCAACGAGCGCATGGACCGAAAGATGCTCAAGACGGTCGTCGCACGCTGTTACGAGGTGCTTGGCAACGAGCAGACGGCCGTGGTCGTCGACCGCATCAAGCACATCGGCTTCGAGTACGCGACGCAGTCCGGCATCACCATCTCGGTGAACGACCTGCGCGTTCCCGCCGAGAAGGCAGGGCTCATCGAGAAGGCAGAGCAGAACATCCGCGAGATCGATGACGAGTACGACATGGGGCTCATTACCGAGCAGGAGCGCTACGACGCGACGGTCGAGGTCTGGAGCCGCACGACGGAGGACGTCAAGAAGACGATCCAGGATCAGCTCGACCGCTACGGCTCCGTCTACATCATGGCAACCTCCGGGGCGAAGGGTAACATCAGCCAGATCACCCAGATGGCCGGCATGCGCGGACTGATGACGGACCCCTCGGGCCGCATCATCCCGCTGCCGATCCGCTCGAGCTTCCGCGAGGGCCTCACCGTGCTCGAGTACTTCATCTCGACGCACGGCGCCCGCAAGGGCCTCGCCGACACCGCGCTCCGCACCGCCGACTCGGGTTACCTGACGCGCCGCCTCATCGACGTCGCGCAGGACGTCATCGTGCTCGAAGAGGACTGCGGCACGCGCATGGGCGTCTGGCTCGACCAGCCGGAGGCCGGCGTGCTCGAGTCCTTCGCCGAGCGGATCATCGGCCGCTACTCGGCGATGGACCTCGAGGACCCGCAGACGGGCGAGATCCTCGCCGCCTTCAACGAGGAGATCGACGACGCCCGCGCGATGCGGATCGAAGAGCTCGGCCTCAACCGCGTGTACGTCCGCTCGGCACTCACCTGCCAGGCGAAGCGCGGCATCTGCCGCTTCTGCTACGGCCGCAGCCCGGCACGCGGCGCGCTCGTCACCATGGGCGAGGCCGTCGGCATCATCGCGGCGCAGTCGATCGGTGAGCCGGGCACGCAGCTGACGATGCGTACGTTCCACACCGGTGGCGTCGCGAGCGGCATGGACATCACGAGCGGTCTCCCGCGCGTCGAGGAGCTCTTCGAGGCACGTGTGCCGAAGGGCCAGGCGCTCATCGCGGAGATCGATGGCACCGGCGAGATCCTCCGGGATGGCGACACCAAGCGCGTGAAGATCAAGAGCACCGAGCTCTACAGCGACGTGTATGACGTGCCCGCGGGCGCGAAGGTCCTTGTGAAGAAGGACGAGATGATCGAGCAGGGCGCTATCCTCGCCCGCCAGCCGCAGCTCGCGGCGCCGGCGGAGCAGGCGGCGGAGCCCGAGGAGGCGAAGCCGAAGGCGAAGGCCCGCAAGTCGACCAAGAAGAAGGCCGATGCCGCGCCCGAGGTGCTCGAAGGCGATGTCGTCGCCCGCATCGGCGGCCGGGTCGTCATCGATGGCCGCAGCCGCATCTCGATCGTGTACGAAGAGAATGAGGAGCGGGAGTACCCCGTCCCGGCTGCTGCCCGCCTTCGGCTCGAGAACGGGGACGCGGTGCAGGCCGGCCAGCAGCTCACCGAGGGCTCGCTCAACCCGCAGGACATCCTGCGCATCATGGGCCCGGAGGCCGTCCAGCTCTACCTCGTCGAGGAAGTGCAGAAGGTCTACCGCTCGCAGGGTGTGACGATTAACGACAAGCACATCGAGGTCATCGTGCGGCAGATGCTGCGCAAGGTGCGCGTGGACTCGCCGGGCGACACCTCGCTGCTGCCGAACGATATCGTCGACCGCTTCGAGTACGAGGAGCACAACTCCCGCGTGCTCGCCGAAGGCGGCGAGCCGGCGACCGCGGTCCCGGTGCTCCTCGGCGTCACCAAGGCCTCGCTCAGCACCAGCAGCTTCCTCGCCGCTGCCTCCTTCCAGGAGACGACGCGCGTCCTCACCGAGGCCGCGATCAGCGGCCAGAAGGACAACCTGATGGGGCTGAAGGAGAACGTCATCATCGGCAAGCTCATCCCGGCCCGCGCCGCGATCGACCTGCCGCCGCCGCCCGTCAAGGAGATCCCGCTGCCGGAGTCGCTGTCGCTCGAAGAGGGCGACGAGCTCCTCGACGACGAGGACGGCACCATCGCCGGCCTCCTCGGTGCGCTCGGGATGGACGACGACGAGGATGCGAGCCCGTCGCTTGATGACGACGATGACGACGCGGACACCGAGGACAGCGAGCCGTCGCCGGCTGACCTGCTCAGCGACGACGACGATGCTGCGGTGCTCGAGGTCGACGAAGCTCCGGCAACGCCGGAGGTTCCGCGCGGCTACGTGGCAGAGCCCGACGAAGAGTAGCGCCGGGAGATTTGTATCCGAACCGAAGGGGCCGCTGATGCGGCCCCTTCTCGTTATCCACCGCCTGACTCGACCTGCGCCGCGTGTCGTGGCAAGATACTGTCTCAGCAGCGCGTGGAGGTGTGCCATGCCCAACGAGCGGATGCGTCAGCAATGGAACACGGACGACCAGGTGAAGAACTGGCCGAAACGCGAGCGGGTGACAACCGTCGTCACGCCGGCGCTCGTCGCGGCTCTTGCCCCGCAGCCGGGCGAGCAGGTCGTCGAGATCGGCTGCGGCGGCGGCCTCGCCGCGATCGAGACGGCGCGCGCGGTCGGCCCGACCGGCGCAGTCACGGGCTTCGACCTGTCTGAGGGTTTCGTGCGAATGGCGGCCGAACGGGCTGCGGCCGCCGGGCTGAACAACGTGCGGTTTGTCGCCGGCGATGCGCAGGTAGACGATATTCCCGGCGCCCCATTCGATGCCGCGATGAGCCAGTTCGGCGTGATGTTCTTTGACGACCCGATCGCGGCATTCGCCAACATCCGCAGGCATCTGCGCGCCGGCGGGCGGATGACGTTCGCCTGCTGGCAGTCGCCGCAGAAGAACGGCTGGCTGCCCCAGACGACGCTCGCCCGCTTCGTGACCCCTGCCGCTTCCCCGGCGCGGCCTGGCGGTCCGCCCCCGCCCGGCCCGTTCGCCTTCGCCGACCCCGCCTACGTCGGCGACGTGCTCGAGCGCGCCGGATTCTCGCACATCAGGCACGACGAGATCCGGCACGAATCGGTGATACCCGAGGACTCGATGTACGAGCGCGAGCTCCTCGACATTATGGGCGTCGATCCTGCGCGGCGGGAAGAGGCGTGGGATGCTGTGATGCGCGTCGCGACGTCGTTGCGCGTCGGCGATGGCAACGTGCGGCTCGACCTGGCCGCGCAGTTGTTCTCCGCGACCGTCGCCTGAACGCGGCGGCTTACGCGGCGATGTCTGCGCTCGCGATGCTTTGCCGCAGGTGATGGAGGAGCATCTCGACCGTCGCCGCGGTCTCCGGGAACCCGCCGACCGCAACGGACACCTCCGGCTGCGGCACCTCAGGGAAGCGCTGCACGACCATCTGCGTCATCGAATCACGCAGGCGTTCGGCCGAGAGCGTCGTGCCATCGAGCGGCGTCTCGTTGTGGATCACGGCGTAGCCGCCGGCGAGCGCGCCTACGACGTCCGAATCCCGCACCTGCGCCAGCACGTGACTGCCGATACGGCGCATGAGGTGGTCGGTGAAGAAGTCGCCGAACTGCCGCCGGATCTCGCGCTCGTTCGCGAGACGCAGCACCGCGACGCCCACCTCGCGCTTGTAGCGGCGCGCGCGCGTCACCTCGCGCTTGAGCTGAGCGACCATGAAGTCTTCGTCCGGGATCCAGAGGATGGGATCCACCGAATGCAGCCGGCCCGCCTCTTCGCGCTGCCGCAACAGGTAGATCGCGACGGCGGTGTGGCTCGCGAGGATCTGTGCCACCTGCTCGTTCCGCGCCGACGCCCCGGCGACGAACATCGCCGCGCCGATCGGCTCGCGGTTGTGCGCCACCGGCACGACGATCGCACTCGCGCCGTCCACCTCTTCCGTCTCGATGCCAAAGAGCGCGCCGACAGGCAGCGTCATGGCCCTGCCCTGCCGCTCGACCTGGGCCAACACCGAGGCGGCGTCCGCGTTCGACGCCAGCTCGGCCACCCGCAGATCCTCCCGCAGGGCGCGGATGCTCGCCGGCGCCTGCGCCGATACGGGCACCGGCCGGTACGTCCCGGCCTCATCGACGATCGCGAGCAGCGAGAGGGCAGCGCCCAGCGCCTTCTCACCCAGGAACTCGAACCGCCCCGCCAGCCATTGCATGTCCGGAGAGGCGTACAGGCTCGTCAGGTTCTCGGCGAGATAGAGCAGTTGGCCTTCGGACTCGCTGATCTCCGGCGGCAGGGTCACGCGCGGGCCTCCTCTGCCAATTATCGGCAGCGGGGCACGTGGCTTCGAGAGCGAGGGGTTCGATGTTGCCGAGCGGAAAGTCGATATAACGAAGGATGCGCGCTATTCGCGCGCGGAGCCAGACTCGGCCGCGACGACGTGGTGCGCGGCCTGCACGGTGCCAAACGTGTCCGTTATGTAATGATCGGCGCGGATCGCCGCCGTCGCCCCGTCGCCGGCCGCCGTCACCACCTGCCGGGCCGAGTTCGCCCGCACGTCGCCCGCCGCGTACAGCCCCGGGATCTGCGTCTCCATCCACTCGTTGACGAAGATGTGTCCCGCCGGGTCCATCCGCACCTTCTCGCGCAGGTAGTCCGTGTTCGGGGTGAGGCCGATGAAGATGAAGACCGCGCTCACATCGATCACGCGTGTCTCGCCCGTCACCACGTCCCGGACGCGGATGCCCGTCACTGCGTCATCACCGAGGATCTCCTCGACGACCGTGTTCCAGACGAACTCCATCTTCGGGTCGGCGAACGCGCGCTCCTGCAGGATGGCACTGGCGCGGAGGGTGTCCCGCCGGTGGATCATGTACGCCTTGCTGACGTACCGCGTGACGAAGAGGCCTTCGTCCATCGCGGCATCGCCGCCGCCGACCACCGCCACGACCTGGTCCTTGAAGAACGCCGCATCGCAGGTCGCGCAATACGACGTCCCGAAGCCCGTGAGCCGCTCCTCGCCCGGGATGCCGAGGCGGTTATAGTCGGCGCCGCTCGTGACGATCACGGCCTTCGCCCGGTAGTCGCCCTCTTCCGTGTGGACCAGGTGCTCCTTGCCCTCCTGATCGACGCCGGTCACGCGCGTATACGCCGTCTCCATCCCGTACTTCTCCGCCTGCCGGTGCATCGTCTGCGACAGGTCGAAGCCGTTGATGGTCTCGATGCCCGGGTAGTTCTCGACCTCGGCCGTTAGCGAGATCTGCCCGCCTGTCACCTTCCCCTCGATGATCAGGGTGCGACGGCGCGCGCGGGCGGCATAGAGGCCTGCAGCGAGCCCAGCCGGGCCGGCGCCGATGATGATGATGTCGTATTCGCGTCGCGAGTCGTTGGTCATGTTGGTCTGCGGCCTCTCGTTGGATGCGCGCAAGGACGGGGCGAGGGCGCGCGACGCGTGTGTCGCGCGCCCCGGCGAGGCAGCTTACAGCGCGGCGTCGAGCCGCTTCTTCAGGTCGCCCTTCGGCCGGAACCCGATGATCTGGCCGACCGGCTGGCCGGCCTTGAACACGAGCAGCGTCGGGATGCTGCGGATTCCGTACTGCGATGCCGTGCGCACGTTGTCATCGGTGTTGAGCTTAACGAACTTCACCTTGCCGGCGTATTCGTCCGCGAGCTCCTCGACGACCGGCGCCACCATGCGGCACGGGCCGCACCACGGCGCCCAGAAGTCCACGAGGACCGGGGTGTCCGACTTCAGTACTTCCGACTCGAAGTCCGCATCTGTCACTTCTGCTGGCTTGGCCATCTGCGTATCTCTCCTTTTCGTCTTCGCCACGCGGCGTTTGACAACCGTTCTACATGGAGGATAAGATACCCCTACAGGGTATGTCAAGGGCTGCTCGCGAAGACCCGGCCCCGACATCCCGGAAAGCAAGACCCATGCCAGAGAAGTCGCTCCAGGAAGACATCGGCACGCGCCTCCGCCGCATCGAAGGCCAGGTTCGCGGCATCCAGAAGATGCTCGACGAGGGCCGCGAGTGCGAGGAGATGCTCACCCAGACCATGGCCGTCCGCAGCGCGATCGACCAGGTCGGCGCCCGGCTGATGGAGTACCACCTCGACCGCTGCCTGCTCGCCGGCATCCACTGCGACGAAGAGCAGATGGACGACCTACGCCGTGCCCTCGCCCTCTGGACCCGCTTCGGCCAGCCTGCCCCCGCCATGGCCCTCCCGTACGAGTAATCGCGGACGGCGCGCCCGCGAACAGGCGCCGTTCCGCCGCGCCACCCCGCCTACGCGTCCCGGGATCCGACCAGCCCCGAATATCCGATCCCCCGGTCCTCCAGTTCCCATCCCCCACTAACCACCAGTAACCAGTCCCCATTTCCGAGTTACCACCAGCAACCAATGGCCCACTGACCAGTAACCAGTAACCCAGCCGCAACAGACTTTGCGCGCCGATCCGAGATCTAGCTCGGGGGAGCAGAAGGGGGTTGGATATGCGCAACGACACCGGCGCGCCGCCGCGCCACATGCTGTGGCACCTCATCGAAGACGCCATCACGATCTTTCGCCAGGACGCGTCCGAGTACGCCTTCGCCGGCCTCATCGGCGCGTTCGCAGCCTGCATGTCGACGCTGGTCCTGCTGATGGTCGGCGGCCCCATCGCCGACATGCTCGCCGTGCTGCTTCTGGCCATCATCACCATCGCCACGCTCGCGACTGTGACCGAGGCGCTGCGCCGGGTCACAGACCAGCTCGAGCCTTCGACGGCTGAGTCGTTCGCCCTCGTCTTGCGCGGGTTGCCGGCGATCCTGCTGCCGTGGGCAATCCCCACCGTCGTGGTGTCGGTCGCCGTGCTGCTCGAGGCCGAGTTCGGCCACGCGCTCCCCGCGATCGCGCGCGGCGCGATCGCGCTGTGCATCACCGCCGGCGCACTCTATGCCGGGTTCAACCGTGTGCTCGCCGTGCCGTCGCTCGTCGTTCGCCGCTCGACCCCCGCCGCCGCATTGCGCGAAGCACGGTCGATCGTCGCGCACCACGGATCGCGGGTGGCCGGCGCGTGGGCGGTCTGCCTCGCCCCGACGGCACTGCTGTTCCTCGTAGCCGCGCTCAACGGCTTCGGAGCCGTATCGTCGGCGGTAGCGGCGCTCGCGTTCGCGGGCACGATGTCGTTCGCCGCCATCGTGAACTCGTTGCTGTTCTTCGACGCGGCAAGCGAGTCGGAGACAACCACGCGGCGCGGCGCCGCCAGCGTCGCTGCCGTCCGCACCATGCGCCAGGCGCGCTGACCATCGGCTGCCGCCGGCGCACAAAGACGGACGGGGCGCCCTCGCGGTCGCCCCGTCGCTGTTGCACTCCGGTGATTCCGCGCCTACCCGGGCCCGCGCTGGCCGCGCCGACGCCGCGTCTCGGCGATGCGCAGACGGATGAGCGCGCGCTGCAGCGCCGCCTGCGCTGACGCCAGGTCCTGCGAGCTCTCGCGCCGGTCGATCGCAAGCCGCGCACGCTCGCGTGCTTCTTCGGCGCGCTGCACGTCGATCTCTTCCGCGCGCTCGGCCGCGTCCGCCAGCACGATCACGCGGTCGTCGAGCACCTCGAAGAAACCGCCCGTGACGGCGTACGGGTGCTCGTCGCCGCCGCGCTTCAGGATCAGCTCGCCGGGGCTGAGCATCGTCATGAACGCGGCGTGCTCGGGCAGCACCGCGAGCTGCCCCTCGATACCGGGCGCGACGACCTCATCAATGCCCTCCTCGTGGAGCACCGTGCGCTCGATCGTGACGATGTCGACCGTGAGTGGCATATCTCGCGCGGTTAGACCGCGGCCGCCTCCATCTTCTGCGCCTTCTCGACCGCCTGGTCGATCGTGCCGACGTTGACGAACGCCTGCTCCGGGAGCGCGTCGTGCTTGCCTTCGAGGATCTCCTTGAAGCCGCGCACCGTCTCGCGCACAGGTACGTACTGGCCCGGGATGCCTGTGAACATCTCGCCCATGAACATCGCCTGGCCCAGGAAGCGCTCGATGCGCCGGGCGCGGCCGACCGTCTGCTTGTCCTCGTCCGACAGCTCCTCGACGCCGAGGATTGCGATGATGTCCTGCAGGTCCTTGTAACGCTGGAGCACGCGCTGCACGCCGCGCGCCGTGTCGAAGTGCTCCTGTCCGACGATGTTCGGATCGAGGATGCGCGAGAACGAGGACAGCGGGTCCATCGCCGGGAAGATCGCCTTCTCGAAGATGCCGCGGTCGAGCGCGACGACGGCGTCAAGGTGGCCGAACGTGGTGGCGACGCCCGGGTCGGTGTAGTCGTCCGCCGGCACGTAGATCGCCTGGAACGAGGTGATCGACCCCTTCTTCGTCGTCGTGATACGCTCTTCCAGCTCACCCATCTCCGTCGCCAGCGTCGGCTGGTAGCCGACGGCCGAAGGCATGCGGCCGAGCAGCGCCGACACTTCCATGCCGGCGAGCGTGTAGCGGTAGATGTTGTCGATGAAGAGCAGCACGTCCTGCCCGGACTCGTCGCGGAAGTACTCCGCCATCGTCAGCCCGGTCAGCCCGACGCGCAGGCGAACGCCCGGCGGCTCGTTCATCTGCCCGAAGACGAGCACGGTTTTGTCGAGCACGCCCGACTCGTCCATCTCCACCCACAGGTCGTTGCCCTCGCGCGAGCGCTCGCCCACGCCGGTGAAGACGGAGATGCCGCTGTGCTCGGCGGCGATGTTGCGGATCAACTCCTTGATGAGCACCGTCTTGCCGACGCCGGCGCCGCCGAACAGCCCGACCTTACCGCCCTTGACCAGCGGCGCGATCAGGTCCACGACCTTGATGCCCGTCTCGAGCACCTGCACCTGCGTCGACTGCTCCTCGAACGTCGGCGGCTTGCGGTGGATCGAGGCCTCGTGCTCGTGCGGCACGTCGCCCTTCTTGTCGAGCGGCTCGCCCAGCACGTTGAACAGCCGGCCGAGCGTCTGTGGCCCGACGGGCACCGTGATCGGCCGGCCCGTGTCGGTCACCTCGGCGCCGCGGCGCAGGCCCTCCGTCGGCTCCATGGCCAGCGCGCGCACCCAGTTGTTCCCCAGGTACTGCTCGACCTCCGCCGTGATCTTGCCCCCGTCCAGCTGGATTTCCAGCGCGTTGTACATGCCGGGCAGCGAGTCGGCCGGGAATTCGACGTCCACGACGGTGCCGATGACCTGCGCTACTTTTCCCTTCGCCATGTGTGTGCCTCCGTCAGGCCTTCATCGCTTCGACACCACCGACGATGTCGAGCAGTTCTCCCGTGATCTGTTCCTGGCGCGCCTTGTTGTAGATGAGGGTGAGCGTCCCGATCATCTCGTTCGCCGACTCGGTCGCGTTGCGCATCGCCACCATACGTGCCGAAAGCTCGCTCGCCTCGCTCTCGAGGATCGCCTGATACACCTGCATCTCGATGTATCGCGGCAGCAACTCGTTGAACACCGCCGCCGGACTCGGCTCGTAGATGTAGTCCATCTCGCGCAGCGGCGCCGATGCCTGGTCCTGATCGGGCGGCTCGATCGGCAGCAGCTGCCGCACCGACGGCGTCTGCACCGCGGTGTTCACGAAGCGCGGATAGAGCAGGAACACGCGGTCCGCCCGCTGCGATTCATACTCGTCGATGATCAGCTTCGTCACGTCGAGCGTGTCGTTCGGGCCCGGGTAGTCCGGCATCGTGTACTCCGCAACGAGCGGCTGCCCCGCGCGCACGACGAAGTCGCGTCCCTTCCTTCCGACCGTCACGAACGACACCGGCGACTCCTGCTCGAGCGCGAACGCCGCCGCGCGCCGGTTCATGTTCGAAGGCAGGCCGCCGGCGAGGCCGCGGTTCGGGCTTAGGAACAGCACGAGCGCGTTCTTCACCGGCCGCGCCGTCATGAACGAATGCGCCTCGTCCTCGTCCGTCCGCTGGCGCGCGAGGTCCCGCAGGATCTCGAGCATCTTCTCGGCGTACGGCCGCGCCTGCAGCGCGCGCGCCTGCGACCGCCGCATCTTCGAGCCGGCGACGAGCTCCATAGCCTTCGTCACCTTGGCGATCGAAGTCACCGACCGAACGCGTCCGCGGATCTCCCGAATCGTGGCCATCTACGCTCTTACACCCACACGGCTGCCGGGTCGCACGCAGCGCCACTCGACCACCGATTTCAGCCGAGCGCGCACAGCGCGCTCCAACCTCTAACCTCTAACTTCCAACTCTAGTAGGGGACGGTCTCCTTGAATTCCTTCAGCGCCTTCTCCAGAGCTGCCTCGATCTCCGGCGACAGCACCTTCTCGTCGGTGATCTTGTCGCTGATCTCCGGGTGATTGCTCCCCATGAACGCGTGGAATGCCGCCTCGAAGTCCTGCACCTTTTCGACCGGCACGTCGTCCAGGAAGCCCTTGTTGAGCGACCAGAAGATCTCTACCTGCGCCGCCATCGACAGCGGCTGGTACTGCGGCTGCTTCAACACTTCCTGCGCCCGCTGCCCGCGCTCGAGCTGGCGGCGCGTCGCGGGGTCGAGGTCGCTCGTCCCGAACTGCGCGAACGCCTGCAGCTCGCGGTACTGCGCCATGTCGATCCGCATCTGGCCCGCGACCTGCCGCATCGCCTTGCGCTGCGCCGCGCCACCGACGCGCGACACGGAGTTGCCCGCGTTGATCGCGGGGCGGATGCCGGCGTTGAACAGGTCGTTCTCCAGGAAGATCTGCCCGTCGGTGATCGAGATGACGTTCGTCGGGATGTAGGCCGAAATGTCGTTCGCCTGCGTCTCGATGACCGGCAGCGCCGTGATCGAGCCGCCGCCGTACTCCGGCCGCACCTTGGCCGCGCGCTCCAGCAGGCGGCTGTGCAGGTAGAAGACGTCGCCCGGGTACGCTTCGCGGCCCGGAGGGCGGCGCAGCAGCAGCGACACCTGCCGGTATGCCCACGCGTGCTTCGACAGATCGTCGTACACGATCAGGACGTCCTTGCCCTGCTCCATCCACTCCTCCGCGATCGCGCAGCCGGCGTACGGCGCCAGGTACTGCAGCGCCGCCGACTCCGACGCCGTCGCCGACACGATGACCGTGTGCGCCAGCGCGTCGTACTTCTCCAGCAGCGCCATCGTCTGCGCCATCTTCGCCGCCTTCTGCCCGACGCCGACGTAGATGCAGAGGAGGTCGCCGCCCTTCTGGTTGATGATCGTGTCGAGCGCGATCGCGGTCTTCCCTGTCGAGCGGTCGCCGATGATGAGCTCGCGCTGCCCGCGGCCGATCGGGATCATGCCGTCGATCGCCTTGATGCCCGTCTGCACCGGCGTGTCGACCGACTGCCGCGTCGTCACGTCAGGCGCGATGCGCTCGACCGGGCGCGTCTTCGTCGTCGCCACCGGGCCCTTGCCGTCGATCGGCTCACCGAGCGCATTCACCACGCGGCCGAGCATCGCATCGCCGACCGGCACCTCGACGATGCGGCCGGTCGCGCGGACCTCGTCGCCCTCGCGGATCTGGTCGTACGCGCCCAGCACCATGATGCCGACGCTGTCCTCTTCGAGGTTTAGCGCCAGCCCCATCACGCCGTTCGGGAACTCCACCAGCTCGCTCGACGCCACGTTCGAGAGACCATGCACGCGCGCGATCCCGTCGCCGGCTTCGACCACCGTGCCGACGTTCACCGCCGTCACATCGGTGCCGAACTGCTGGATCTGCTGCTTGATGATGCTCGCGATCTCTTCTGATTGAATCGCCATGTTCGTCCTCCGCGTCCCGGTGGGGTCCTGTCCTACCGCCCCGCGCCTTCGAGGCTGCGCCGTAGCGCCGCCAGCTTTGTCCGCGTGCTCGCATCGATCAGTTGGTCGCCGATGCGGGCCACTACTCCGCCGATGATCGACTCATCGACCAGCGGCGTCACGTCCACCATCTTGCCTGTGATCGCCGAGAGCCGCGCGGCCACCGCCGCCCGCTCGTCGTCGCTCAGCGGCACCGCCGTCGTCACGGTCGCGTGCGCCACGCCGCGTCGCTCATCGACCTTCTCGCGGAAGATCCGCGCGACGTCATCGACCAGCCCGATCTTCCCGCGCTCGTTGAGCAGCCGCACCAGGTTCATCGCCTCGGCGCTGATCTGCCCCTCGAGGCCGGCGCGCAACAGGCGCAGCTTCTGATCCCGCGGCACGCGATCGCTCTGCAAGATCTGCTTCACCGAAGCCTCGTTCGTGAAACCGATCATGCTCTGCAGGTCCGCCGCCCATGAGATGAACCGCTCCTGCTGGTCGGCGATGTCGAACACCGCCTCAGCATAACGCCGCGCAGAAGTGCCCTGCTCCGCCACCTACACCGGCTCCTTGAAGCTGGAATCGGCCAGCGCTTCATCGATCAGCCGCCGGTGCTGCTGCCGGTCGAGCGACGACTTGATCACCTTCTCTGCCGCCGAAATCGTCGTGTCCGCGAACTCCCGCCGCAGGTCGGCGATCGCGCTATCACGCTCCAGTTGGATCTCCGTGCGCGCGCGGGTGAGGATCGACTCCGCGTCCGCCTGCGCCTGCTCGCGTGCCTCCGCCTGGATGCGTTGGGCGATCTCCTGCGCCTGCGCGACGAGCGCCTGGCCCTCGCGCCGCGCCGTCTCGATCTGGTCGTGCACCTGACGGTCGGATTCCGCCGCCTTCGTCTTCATCTCTTCCGCCGAAGCCAGGCTGTCGCGGATCCGCTCGCGCCGTTCGTCGAGCATCTTCATCAGCGGCCCGTACGCCACGACGCGCAGCAGCACCAGCAGGATCGTGAAGTTCACGATCTGCCCGATCAGCAGCGGCAGATTGATGCCGAGGTCCCCGAGTCCGAGGATGATCATAGGCAACTCCCGCGCCCCGGGACCTCAGCGGTCGCCGGTGCGTCGCGCCTGCTAGAACACGAATCCGATCATGATCGCCACCACCAGCGCGTAAATCGCGATGGCCTCGGCGAATGCGATGCCCAGAATCATGTTCGTCTGGATCACCGACTGCGCCTCCGGGTTGCGGCCCAGGGCCTCCATCGCCCGCCCGGTCAGCATCCCGATCGCGAGCGCCGGGGCGAACGCGCCAAGCCCGATCGCGATGCCGGCGCCGATGTACTTCAGGCCGACGTCCGTGAACGCGAGCAGCGGCAGAACTGTTGCGAGATTCAAGTGCCTTCCTCCTTCTTGCCCGCTCCCGACGCGGGCGCCCTGCGATAGATCGTTCGTATCTCCCAGCCCGCCACGCGGGCAGTCTCCCTAGTGCAGTGCCGTCACCTCCACGGGCTCGTGCTCGCCGTGCTCGTCGTGCGTGCTCACAGCGAGCACCCCGAACACCAGCGTGAGCATCGCGAAGATGAACGCCTGGATGAATCCGAAGAACATCTCGAGGCCGTAGAACGGCACCGCCACGACAAACGGCACCAGGAACGTCAGCACCAGCAGGATGATGTCACCCGCGAGCACGTTCCCGAAGAGACGGAAGGTGAAGCTGATGAGGCGCGCCACCTCCGCGACGAATTCGAGGAAGCCGACCGCCAGGTTGATCACGGTCATCATGCCGAACGGTCTCGTGAAGTTGACGAACTTCTTCCCGTACTTGAAGAAGCCCAGCGTCGAGATCCCCCAGAACTCCACGAAGATCGCCGACATGATCGCGAGCGAGAGCGGCGAGTTAATGTCCGTGTTCGTGCTGCGGAAGTACGGCGCGATGATGCCCAGCTCCTTGCCCTGCGCGTCGAGTTGGGTGAGCGCGGTCTCGGAATGCTCCGTGTAGCATGTCCACTGCTCCGGCGTACCCATGGAGGCGCACTCGGCGCCGGTCTCCGCCACGCCCTCCTTCTCGTGGAGCTTCTCGATGATCGCCTGCCCCCGCGCACCTTCGAGGCACGTGTCATGGTCGGCGCCGGTCACGTCCGAACAGGCGCTGATCGGGACATCGAACGAGAGCGCCTTCGAGTTCGGATTGATGACGAGCACGCCCGCCGAGCTCGAGAAGACCGCCGCCTCCTTATGGAACTCCGTCGCGGACACGTGCTCGACCGTGCCGAACGCATTGAAGAACGGCAGCAGCGCGAGCCAGTTCGCGATCCAGACGAAGATGAAGATGGTCATGAAGACGGGGAAGAAACGCCGGCCGTTCTTCTCGCCCGCCGTGCTGACGCAGATGTTGTACCCCGCCTCCAATACCGCCTCGACCAGATTCTGGACCGCGTGCGGGATGAGTGACGCCTTGCGGCCGGCGAGATAGCCGATTACGAGCACCACAACGACCGTCAGTACCGACGAGGTGTAGGTGTTCGCCAGAGGGAACACGCTGTTCGCGAACAGCGGGTGCTCGGCCTTGATCTGGATGACCGGCTTCGGACCCCGGACAAAGAAGAAGCCGACGGCGAGCAGGATCAGCAGGCCAAGCGTGACTGCGATCGTCTTCGGGTTCTTCACTCAGTCCCGCTTCCTCGCCCGTTCTCCGGACCGCTGGATAGCCGCCAGGGTGTCCATAAGCATGCGATAGCCGCCATAGAAGGCGGCCAGAAGTCCGATCGCCAGACCGGAGATTGTGAAGATAGTGCCGGTGCCGAGCGCCCCATCCAGGAAGTAGCCGCCGATGGCGCCCCCCGCGATGCAGGTCGCGACGTACGAGCCCATTCCCAAGAGCTGTGCGGCGGGTGATAGGCGCACGTCACGCCTCCACTCTCAACTTTGAGAATCCTATCACAGACTGAATTTGCCGATCAACGTGAATTTTTGCACGAATGGCAGGCGTATTGCGGGCTCGGACGCGCAGCAGTATGGGCCTTCACCAATGCTCGTGCAAGCGAGTTGGCAAGCGCTCTCGGGCGTCCTCGGGAAGCCGTTTTGGCGCACAACAAGACAGCGGCGCTGAACGCCGCTGGAAGCTACGCAGAGCCGGATCCGCGGCGCTAGCTCTTGCGCTTGTCGAAGTCGTCCAGGTCCAGGCTCTCGATGAAGTCCTTGAAAGCAGACATCCGCTCGAGTTCGGCCGGATCGATCTTGGCCGCCTGCTCGACCCGCTCGACGGTCTCCCCGTCCTTGTCCAGCAGCACGCCGGCCTTCGCCAGCACGCTTTCCTCGGCGAAGATCGGCACCTTCGCCCGCACGGCCAGCGCGATCGCGTCCGACGGCCGCGAGTCGATCTCCATCGAGCCGCCGTTTACGTCAAGCACGATGCGCGCATAGAAGGTGTCGTTCGAGAGGTCGTTGACGAGGATATGGTTGACCTGCGCGCCCAGCGTATCGATCACCGACCGTAGCAGATCGTGGGTCAGCGGGCGGGCCACGGCCACGTCCTGAAGCTGGACGGCGATCGCATCGGCTTCCGCGGGGCCAATCCAGATAGGCAGGTAGCGATCGGACCCCTTCTCCTTCAGAATCACCACTCGCTGGTAATTCATCAGGCTCACCCTGATGCTCTCGATGGTCATCTCAACCAAGTCCGCCGTACCTCCACCGAAAGTCAGTCTAGCTACGGCTCGCCGAGACTGTCAACGAATCTGCGCACCCGGTCAGCGTTACAGCGGTGTGCCACCTGCGCCCGCATGATCGCCGCCACTTCTGGACCACTGCAGTTCGTAGTAGACACTCACGCTCGCGACCGTCGCCATGACGAACGCGATCGCGAATAGCACCGGCGTCACACCGAAGATATCGGCAACCGAGCCCGCCGCAATAAGCGGCAGAATGCCGACGCCGTTCGCCAGCACCACCTGCGCCGCGAACACCCTCCCGCGCATCTCGATCGGTGCGCGCTCATGGAGCACGGTCTGCGCCGGGGCGTTGACGAGCGCGTACGTGAAGCCGAGCGGCCCGGCGAAGGCCATCGTCAGCAGTACGAGGATCGACAGCCCGCCAACCCGTGACCCCTGGAACGGGTCGAGGTGGCTCGTCCGCTGCATCAGCACCGAGAGCGGCTCGATCATCCCGAGCGCGACGAGCGCCAGCGCCACCCCCAGCAGCCCGACGATCACCGTGCGGTTCTTCCCCAACCGCCCGACGATGTACGGCAGCGCCCGCAGCCCGACGATCGCCCCGACGCCGACGGGCGCGAAGATCGTGACGGCCTTGTCCGGCGCCACCTCCAGGACCGTCTGCATGTAGCGCGGCACCAGCACGGCGAAGAGCAGGACCAGCGAGCTGCCGGTTGCGTAGTGGACCAGCGCCAGCCGCGCCACCTTGTCCTCTCGCAGCGTCCGCAGCGTTTCGAAGTACTCCCCGGCGGCGTGGCGCAGCTCGCCGAACGTCGGGAACGTACGCTCCCCCGGCTCTGTCGCCGACTCGAGCGGCGGGAGGAACCACGCGCACGTCACGGCGATGGCAAACATCACGCTCGCCAGGATGAAGACGCCAAGCGCCCCGACGGTCGGCACCAGCACCGGCCCCAGGAAGATCATGCCGATGAGCTGCGAGCCGGTGACCGCGAGGCTGAACATGCTGTTCGCCGCGATCAGTTCGTCCTTCTTCACCACGAACGGCACGCTCGCCGCGTCCGACGTCGCGAACGTCTGGTTCGCGGTCGAGAAGAAGACGCTAATCAGGATCAGCCCCGCGACGTGGTCGCGCGACAGCAGGAACATGATCGCCAGGATGCCGCGCGCGATGTTCGCGTACACCAGCAGCAGCCGCTTGCTCCACACGTCTACGATGACGCCCGAGAACACGCCGAACACCAGCGACGGGATGACAAACGCGAGCACGAGCACCGAGGTGTACGTCGAGCTGTGTGATAGCGTCGTGACAAGCACGAGCAGCGTGAACAGGATGGCGTTCTGCGCCGACTGCGAGATGACCTGCGCCAGCCATAGCAGCAGGAAGTTCCGGTTACGCAGGACCGGCCGCGGCTTCGTCGCCGGGACGCGGTGGAGCGGCGCCGGCGGCGCCTGCGTCGTCCCGTTGCGCATCAGTACGCCACCCGCGCCGGCGCCGCGATGTTACGTGCCGTGTAGAACAGCGCGAGCAGCCCGCACACGACCCCCACGACGAAGAACACCGCCGTGACGCTCAGGGCGTCGGCGAGCACGCCGGCGAGGAGGATCGGCGGGATCGAGGCGAGGTTGATCAGCACGGTCTGCGCGGCGAAGACCCGGCCCTGCATGTCCTGCGGGATCCGTTCGTTCACGACCGACCGCGCGACGATGTTGAGGAACGTGTACGCGAACGCCAGCCCCGCCGCGAGCAGCCCGGTGATGATGATGCGCGCGGAGGTGTCGCTGAGCGGGCCGGGGGCGAACAGGCCGAGCGGATTCGCATCGCTGATCAGCGCGCTGAGCGCCGGCACGAACGCGAGCGCGGTAATGCCGCCGACAAGCGCACCGAACGACAGGCCCAGCGTCAGCGACGGCGCGTAGCGGCCGGCGACTCGTCCGACGAATCGCAGCGCCAGCCAGATCCCGGCGGCGGCCGGCGTGACGATGAAGATCGCGTTTTCGGTGTGCACGCTGAGCACCTGGGTGCTGTAGCGCGGCAGCAGCGTCACAACCACGAGCGAAGCCGTGCTCGCGAGCACCACCATCACGACAGAGCTGTAGCACACCGCGTCCTGGGTCAGCCGGCTCCACGCTTCCGCGAAGCGCTCCCGCGCCTCTTCGATCGACAGCGGGATCTGGCTCACGGCGCCGCCGATCTTCGGCACGAGCATGAACTCGAACGCCGAAGCGGCGAACATGACCGCGCAGACGATCGCGAGCGCCTCAGCGCCGACGGTCTTGAGGAACACGACCGGCAGGATCATCAGCCCCACGACCTGCGAGATCAGACCGCCGAAGTTGTTGAGCGAGTTCGCCGCCGTCAACTCGTTGGCTTCCACGATCTCTGGCAGCGCCGCGTGCTCCGCCGGCCCCGACAGTTGCGATGCGACGGCGAACGCGACAGCGATCACGTAGATCGTGAGAACGTTCCCGGTCGAAGCGGCGAGCAGCACGCACAGCGCCGCGCGTGCCAGGTTCGAGACGGCGAGCACCACGCCCTTCGGCATCCGGTCGACGACGACGCCCGACACCGTGCCCAGGAGCGCGGACGGCGCGATATACGCCGCGACGAAGAGGCTGCTGAAGAAGTTCTTCCCCGTCTGGTCTACGACGAGGATCAGCATCGCGTAGACCACCGCATTGACCGGCGTCGCCGAGAGCAGGCGAGCAATCCAGAGGCGGCGGTACCCCTCGTTTTCGAACAGCCGCCGCTCGCCGACCAGCGCGGACAGCCGGAGCATCGCCGCCCGCGTGTCCCGCCGCATCAGTCGCGCTCCAGCGCGATCCGCACCTGCTCCGGGTCCGGCTCCGGGCCGCGGCTGACGAACTCCTTCAGGCGTTTCTCGAGCGTGCGCCGTTCGAGCAGCACGCGGTGCCCGCATTTCTTGCAGCGGATGCCGATGTCCGCGCCGAGGCGCACGACCTCCCACTCGAAGCCGCCACAGGGGTGTGGCTTCCTGAGCCGGACGATGTCCTCCATCCGGAAGTCGATGATCTCGGCCATGGTCTAGCGGTTGCGCGCGGCCGTCGCGGCGCGCTCGGCGTTGATCTCGTCACGCAGCCGTATCGCCTCCGCGCGCGCCGCATCCGCGAAGTCCGCACCGTTCGATGCGTACGTTACGACGCGCGAGGCGCTGACGAGCAGCCCGCGTCCATCGGCGTCGAGCCCCGCGCGCACCGCCGACGCGAGATCGCCCTGCTGCGCGCCGATGCCGGGCACCAGGAACGGCATCTCTGGGCACAGCTCGCGCAGTCGCGCCATCTCGGCCGGATACGTCGCGCCCGTCACCAGTCCGACATTCGAGTGCTCATCCCAGCCGCGCGCCTTCTCGGCGACCACCTCGTACAGCGGACGCGTGCGGCCATCACTTTCGACGCGCACGTCTTGTAAATCCACCGCGCCGGGGTTCGACGTCCGGCAGACGACGAACGCGCCCTTCTCGGCGCGGCGCGTCCACGGCTGCATCGAGTCGCCCCCGAGGTAGGGGTTGACCGTCGCCGCGTCGAAGCCGAGGTCGTCGAAGATCGCCCGCGCGTACGCTTCCGCCGTGTGCCCGACATCGCCGCGCTTCGCGTCCGCGAGCGTGATGACTTCCGCCGGGATCGCCGCCAGCGTGCTACGCAGGATGGCGTATCCACGCTCGGGCCCCAGCGCTTCGTAGAACGCGACGTTCGGCTTGTACGCGCAGACGAGGTCGGCCGTCGCCTCGATGATCGCGATGTTGAACGCGGCGATGTCGTCGAGCGGGATGCGCGCGGGGTCCGGGTCGAGCCCGATGCAGAGGAGGCTGTCCGCGCGCTGCCATGCCGCCGCGAGCTTCTCGTGGAACGTCAGCTTGCCGATGCCGCCCATCCTTCTTCTGCCGCCGGCAGATCCGCCCCCGCCGCCACTAACCGCTCACGTGCCTGCGCGAACGCCTGTGCGTCTCCACTCGTAAGGTACAGCACCCGCCCGCCCGATGCCCGCCCGGAGCGAAGTTGCCGCGCGGCCAGCACGCGCTGCACCTGCTTCGCCACCGCCGCGGACGGCTCGATGACGCTCAGGCCATCGCCGGCCTCCTCCTCGAACGCCGGCCGAAGGAACGCATAGTGCGTGCAGCCGAGCGCGAGCACGTCCGCGCCCGAACGCCGCACCTCGCCGACGTAGCGCCGCACCAGCTCGCGCGTCGACGGGTCGTCGAGCGCACCCGACTCCACCCGCTCCGCCAACTCCGGCGCCGCGATCGTCTCGACGTGCACTTCCGACCCGAAGCGGTCGATGAGCGCCGCCAGCTTCTCACCCTTCGCCGTGCCGGGCGTCACCAGCAGCGCCACCCGCCCGGCGAGCGTCTGCTCCGCCGCCGGCTTCAACGCCGGCTCCATGCCGACAAACGGCACGCCGAAGGCCTCGCGCAGGTGCGCGATCGCGGAGCTCGTCGCTGTGTTGCACGCGACGACGATGACTTTCGCGCCGCGCGCGAGGAGCAGGCGAGTGACCTCCGCGCCGCGCTCGCGGATCTCGCGTGCCGCGCGTGAGCCGTAGGGAAACCAGGCGGAATCGGCGTAATAGATGATGTCCTCGCCCGGGAGCAGCCGGTGCGTCTCGATGAGCACCGCCAGCCCGCCGACGCCGGAGTCGAACATCCCGATCGGCCCGCTCGCATCGGACATCTTCGTGGGATCGTACGGGGCGGGCGATCCGCCGTCCAGCGCCCGCCCGGCCGGGGCGGCGCTTAGAGCTTTTCAATTAGGCAGCGGGAACGGTCACCGGCGCGCTAAGCTGAACCAGCATCCGCGTAGGGAGAAGGGGAACATGCCTGACTTGGGCGTACCAGAGCTTCTTATCGTTGCGGTCATCGTGCTGCTGCTCTTCGGCCCCGGAAAGGCGCAGGACATCGGCGGCGCGCTCGGCAAGAGCATCCGCGAGTTCCGCAAGGCCAGCAAAGAAGATGACGACGATCCGGCACCTGCCCGGGCATCGTCGCAGCCGGCCGCAGCGGACATGGTCGCACCGTCGGCCGATGTCACGGTCGTCAGCGGCGGCGAGGGCGGCGCGCACGCCGCGGACGCGGACGGCTCCGGCCGATTCTGCACCTCGTGCGGCACCCGGGTCGCCGAAAGCCACAAATTCTGCACCAGCTGCGGCGCCTCGGTGCTGGCCACCACGAACTAAGACGCATCGTAGAACGAATCAGAGAGGCGAGGGCGTTTCTTCTCTCGCCTCTTTGCTTCCACCCGGCGGGTTCGCTCGGTACTCGCCCGCCCCGAGCGCGTCGATCACGGTGTTGATGTCCTTGTCGCCCCGCCCCGAGAGCCCGAGCAGGATGATGGCGTCCTTCGGCAGCGTCGGCGCGAACTTCCCGACGTACGCGATCGCATGCGACGGCTCGAGCGCCGGGATGATGCCTTCGGTCTCGCTCAGCAGCTTGAACCCTTCGAGCGCCTCCCGGTCGGTGATCGCGACGTACTCGGCGCGTCCCGTGTCCTTGTAGAAGCTGTGCTCGGGCCCGACGCCCGGGTAGTCGAGCCCCGCCGAGATGCTGTGCGCCTCCTGCACCTGCCCGTACTCGTCCTGCAGCAGGTAGGACTTCGAGCCGTGCAGTACGCCCGGGCGTCCCTTCGAGAGCGTCGCCGCGTGGCGCTCGGTCGAGAGTCCTTCGCCCGCCGCCTCGACGCCGATGAACCGCACACCTGCGTCCTCGACGAACGGATGGAACAGCCCGATGGCGTTGCTGCCGCCGCCGACGCACGCGATCGCGTAGTCCGGCAGGCGGCCGGCCATCTCGAGGATCTGCGCCCGAGCCTCGCGGCCGATCACCGACTGGAAGTCGCGCACCAGCTCGGGGTACGGGTGGGGCCCCGCGGCGCTCCCGATCAGGTAATAGGTGTCGCGCACGTGCGTCACCCAGCCGCGGATCGCCTCGTTCATCGCGTCCTTCAGCGTCCGCGACCCGCTCTCGACGACCTCGACGCGCGCGCCCAGTAGCTTCATGCGAAAGACGTTGAGCGACTGGCGCCGCACGTCCTCCGCGCCCATGAACACCGTGCACTCCATGCCGAGCATCGCGCAGACGGTCGCCGTCGCGACGCCGTGCTGGCCCGCGCCCGTCTCGGCAAAGATCTTCTTCTTGCCCATCCGGCGCGCCAGCAGCCCCTGAGCGATCGCGTTGTTGATCTTGTGCGCGCCCGTGTGCGCCAGGTCCTCGCGCTTGATGTAGATGCGCGCGCCGCCCAGCCGCTCCGTCAGCCGCTCGGCAAAGTAGAGCGCCGTCGGCCGCCCGACGTAGTGCCGCAGCAGGTCGTCCAGCTCGAGCCGGAACGTCTCGTCGTCGCGCGCCTCGTGATACGCCGCGGTCAGCTCGTTGAGCGCAACCATAAGCGTCTCGGGCACGAAGCGCCCGCCGTACGGCCCGAAGTGTCCCTGTTCGTCCGGCAGCGTCGTCGTCATACCCGCACCCCCTTCGCCGCCGCGACGAACGCGCGGATCTTGGCCGCATCCTTCACGCCGTCCGTCTCGACGCCGCTCGACACGTCGATACACCACGGCCGCACGTCCGCGATCACGTCGCCGACGTTCTCCGGCGACAGTCCGCCAGCGAGCCAGAGCGGCAGCCGCGCCGCGAGCGCGCGCGCGACCTCGCGGTCCGCCGGCGTGCCGGTGCCGCGGCTCTCGTCGAGCATCACTGCGATCGACGCCGGCTCGATGGCCGCCAGCACGTCGCTCGCCCCGTCGCCCATACCCATATCGGTACGGACGGCCTTGATCGCCTGCCGGTTCACCAGCAGGCAGTCGCTCCACGGCTCGTGCCCGGAAAGCTGCACGATGTCGAGTCCGATCTCATCCGCGATCTCGTCCACCTGCTCGATCGGCTGGTCCGCGAACACGCCGACCACCAGCGGCCGCTTGCGCGCCAGCAGGCGATCGAGCGCCGCGGCGCCGTCCGCGAACCAGCGCTCCAGGTCTCGCCCCGCGTCGTCCGCACCACGCGGCGAAGCGTGATGCGGTACCGGCGGCTCCTGCTCGACCTCGCGCAGCGGCCCGCCGATCGCCCCGACGATCTGCGCCGCCTCCTCGATCGTCACGCGCCGCCGGCTGTCCGCGAACATCACGCCGATGAAGTCCGCGCCGGCCTCCGCCGCCGCGATGGCGTCGCGCACGCGCATACACCCGCAGATCTTCACCCGCGTCATCGCCCGATACCTCGTCCCGCACGGGTTGCCACTGAGCCATGATGGCTACGAGCGGAACTCCCCCTCTCCCCCTGTGGGAGAGGGGGCCGGGCGGTGAGGGCCGCGACGTACGCCAGCGCCTGCTCAACGACGTCCTCGAGCGCCCGCGTCGTATCGAGCACGAGCCGCGGCTCGAAGCGCGTCGGCGCCGCGCCCTCGTGCCGCGTGAGATCGAGCGGCTCCCGCGGCTGCGACGCCATCACCGTCCGCGAGGCGAGCCGGCGCCGTAGTTCATCGCGGTCCGCGCACACGCACTCGATCAGGATCGCAGGCGATCCGGCGAGCGCGGCCGTCGCGAGCCACCGCTCCTCGACCCGCGGCCAGAACACCGGGTTGTCGAGCACGACCGCGTGACCCTGTGCCACGAGCGAACGCGCCAGCTCGAAGTACACCTCGTACGCCCCGCGCGATGCGGCCGCCCCCTCGATCCCGGCGGACAGCAGCGCCGACTTGATCACGTCCTTGTCGAGCACGACGGCGCCCAGCCGCCGCCCCAGCTCGCACGCGACGGTGCTCTTCCCGCTCCCCGGCTCCCCATGCATCTGCACCACGATCACTTTTCCACCACCAGCGGCTCGCCGCCCTCCGACCTCTGAGCTCCAGCCTGTATCGGCTAGACCAGAAAGTCCCGCATCTTCTCCCGCACGTCCTTCGATGTCACCAGCGCCTCGCCCACGAGCACGGCGTGCACGCCGGCGCGCGCCATGCGCTCGGTGTCCTCGCGGTTGCGGACGCCGCTCAGCGCGACCACGACCTTCTCCTGCGGGATCAGCGGCCGCAGCCGTTCTGTCACCGCGAGGTCGACCTCGAACGTCCTCAGGTCGCGGTTGTTGATGCCAATCAGGTCGCTGTCGACGCGGAGAGCGCGCTCGACCTCCTGTTCGCTGGCCACCTCGACGACGCACTCCAATTGCAGCTCGTGCGCGAGGTCCACCAGTCGCTTCAGCTCGTCGTCAGTGACGATCGAGACGATGAGCAGGATGGCGTCCGCGCCGTATGCGCGCGATTCGTACACCTGGTACGGGTCGAACATGAAGTCCTTGCGCAACATCGCCGGGCGGCCGCCCGGGTAGTAGCCGTCGATGCTCACCCGGCAGTCCGACAGGAAGTCGATCGACCCCTGGAAGTACTTCGACTCCGTGAGGATCGAGATCCCCGCCGCGCCGCCAATCGTGTACGTGCGCGCCATCGCGCGATGCTCGAGCACCGGCACGAGCCGTCCCTTCGACGGCGTCGCTTTCTTGATCTCGGCGATGAGCTGCATCCGGCGCCCGCCGCTGCTCGGCCCGCGCGGCCCTTCGAGGATCGAACGCACGAGGCTCCACTGTTCGGTCGGGATGCGGTCCTGCCGGCGCTTCAGCGCGTCAAGCGGCTCCTGCTGCTTCCGCTCTTCGACCTCGATGCGCTTGTCCGCGACGATGCGGTCGATGATGTCGTCCGGCATCAGCCCTCCGCCGCTACGGCGTTCGTCGCCGCCACGAACGCGTCGAGCTTCGCAAGCGCCGCGCCCGAATCGATGCTCTTCGCCGCCTCCGCGACGCCCGCGCGCAGGTCGGGAGCGCCGCCCCACGCGACGATCCCGGCCGCGGCGTTGATCAGCGTGAAGTCGCGCAGCGGCCCCGGCGTGCCTTCGAGCACGAGCCGCATCTCGGTGGCATTCTGCTCCGGCGTGCCGCCGCGCAGGTACGCGATGTCGTGCCGTTGCAACCCGGCGTCCTCCGGCGTTACGCGATACGTGCGCAGGGCACTTTTCCCCAGTTCGGTCACGGTCGAGGGGCCGGTGATGCTGATCTCGTCGAAGCCGTCATCGCCGTGCACGACGAGCGCGCGGTCGCTTCCGAGCCGCGCCAGAACGCCGGCGATCTTCTCGACCAGCGGCGCCTGCGCGACGCCGATCACCTGGCACTTCGCGCCGGCCGGGTTGGTCAGGGGACCGAGCAGGTTGAAGACGCTGCGGATACCGATCTCGCGCCGCGATGGTCCCACGTGCTTCATCGCCGGGTGGAACAACTGGGCGAACATGAAGCCGACGCCGGAGCGCTCGATGCACTCCGCGACCTGCTCAGGCTGCAGGTCGATCCTTGCGCCGAGCGCCTCGAGCACGTCGGCGCTGCCGCACTTCGATGTCATTGCGCGGTTGCCGTGCTTGGCCACGCGCGCGCCCGCTCCCGCCGCTACGAACGCGGCGCAGGTGCTAACGTTGAACGAGCCGCTGGCGTCGCCGCCGGTGCCACACGTGTCGAGCACCGGGCCGTCAACGGCGATCCTGCTCGCCTTGTCGCGCATGACGCGCGCCATGCCCGTGATCTCGTCGATCGTCTCGCCCTTCATACGGAGCGCGGTGACGAACGAAGCGAACTGCGCCGGCGTCGCCACGCCGGTCATCATCTCTTCCATCGCGGCCGCCGCCTGCTCCTCGCTGAGGTCCTGCCCCTCGACGAGCTGCGCGATGCCTTCGCGTATGCCGATCGCCTGTTCGCTAGTCATGTGTCGTCGTTGTCCTGCGCTCGATCCGTTGCACCATTATTTCCTGCCTTGCATCCGAGATTGTGTATAGAACTCGATACTCACCGACCCGGAGCCGCCACATTTCGGAAGCGGCCAGCTTCCGGGCTTGCCGCGGGCGGGGTTCGTCCGCGAGGGCCGCTATGGCGGCAGTCAGTCTCTCCCGATCCCTAGCTGGCAATCTTCGCGTCGCGCGGCGCGCGCTTCTTACGATGTCGACTCGGTAGCTCAATCCCCAACTCGTCCATCAGCTCCTCAATTGTCACCGTCCCTGAGGGATCCTTCGCGTGCTCTTCCATCCCGCGCTTGATCGCGATTACGTCCAGTTGGTCTTCGAACACCTTCTCGATCGCATACCGCACCAGGTCCGCCATCGGAGCCTTCTTCTCGAACGCGAGGCGCCGCAGGTCCTCGTACCGTTCGTCGTCCATGCTCACCAGCAGCCGCTTCGTCATCATTCGCCTCCTGATATCGTGATATCACGATATCACATCGCCAGGAAGTTCTTCAGGATCGCGTGCCCGTCCGGCGTCAGGATCGACTCCGGGTGAAACTGTACGCCTTCGATCGGCAGTGTCCGGTGCCGTACGCCCATGATGATGCCGGCCTCGCTCCGCGCCGACACCTCGAGCACGTCCGGTACCGTGTCCGGCACGATCGCGAGGGAGTGGTAGCGCGTCGCCTCGATCGGCGAAGTCAACCCGGCGAATACGCCCCTGCCGTCGTGCGTGATGCGCGACACCTTCCCGTGCAGGATCTCGCCCGCGCCGGAAACCACGCCTCCGAACACCTCGCCGATGCACTGGTGCCCCAGGCACACGCCGAGGATCGGCATCTTGCCGGCGAAGCGGCGGATCACGTCCTTGCTGATGCCGGCGTCGTCGGGATCGCCGGGGCCCGGTGAGATGATGATCCGCTCCGGCGCCAACTCGTCGATGTCCTCGAGCGTCACCGCGTCGTTTCGCACAACGTGCACGGACGCGCCCAGCTCGCCGAGGTATTGGTAGAGGTTGTAGGTGAAGCTGTCGTAGTTGTCGATGAGCAGCAGCATCAGCGCTTCCTCGATTTGAACATGACGGTGTGCGGCAGCATACGCGCCCGCGCCGCATCGAACTTCGTCTTCGAGCCGGGCGGCGGCGTGCGCTCGTCCTCGCGCGGCTCGATCACGCGCTCGACCTCGAACCCGGCGCCGCTCAGCATCTCGAACCACTCACCGAACGTCGGAAAGCGCTGCCGGAAGCGCGCCGTCGAGCCATCCTCGAACTCCCAACTCCAGTCGACGATGTCGTCCCAGTACGATCCCTCGAGCATGAACGGCGCGTCATCCGACACGACGGCGTTCAGCGGATGCGAAACCGCGAAGATCAGCGCGCCGCCGCCGCGAAGCACGCGATGCGCCTCGGCCAGCGCGCGCTCGGTCTCGAGCACGTAGTTCAGCGCGTGCGACGACACGACCACGTCGAAGCTCTCGTCGTCGAAACGCGAAAGGTCTTCCGCCGCCGTGACGGCGAACGACGCGTTCTCGACGCCGTGGCGATCCGCGTACTGCTTCGCGTGCGCGATCTGCTCGCCCGACGGGTCGATGCCCACCGCGATCGCGCCCATCTTCGCCAGCGCGACGCAGTCCTGGCCACCGCCGCAGCCGAGCACGAGCACGCGCTTGTTGCGCACGTCATCGAGCATGTGCAGGTCGTCCTCCGACGATACCCACGTCCACATGAAGCGATCGCCGTACAGCTCGCCGAACCGCTCGGTCTGGTACGCCTTCGAGATCGCGTTCCAGCTCTCGGCGTTATCCGGCGGTGGCGGCGCCTCTTCGCGCCATGCGCGCTCGCCGAGCGGCACCCCCTGCTCGTCGGTCTTCGTCCAATCGATCGCCGGAGCGACTGTTTCGCCGCGCAGGATGCTTACGAGCGGCTCGCGCATGGCGGGCGGCATGAGCACCTGGTCGAGGTCGCCGCTGCCGAGCCAGCGCGCGTCGTCGTAGTCGCCCTCCGTGTTGAACCGCATCGGCCCTTCGCCCAGCGGCGTCCGGAAGATGTTCGCGATGTAGCGCTCGGCGTCGGCCGGGTCCTCGACGTACACCGTGTCGATGAACTCCTCGCCCGCGACGTCGATCCCGAACTGCTCGCGGGCGTGGCGCCGGAGCGCCTCCTCGGCCGTCTGCTCCGAACCGACGCGCGTGAGCGGCAGCACCCACTGGCCGCCGAGGGGCGGACGCGCGGGCTTGCGGTGCGCGACCAGCGCGCGCCCGGAGCGTTCGAACAGCGCCGCCGACAGGAGTTCAGGCATCAGTCGACCCCCAGTGGCGGTCCGAGCACCTCGATTCCGTACCGCGCGGCGACGGGCGCGACCTTCGCCGGATCGGCGGGCGCACCCGGCGGCGCGACGCGCGTCAACTCCTCGAAGTAGCGCTCGAACCCGGCCGGCACGAACAGCCAGAGCATCCGTACGTCGTGGCTGCCACGGTTGGCGAAGGTGTGCGGCACGCCCTGCGGCACGAACAACACCGAGCCCATCGGTGCGTCGAACTCACGCTCGCCGACACGGAAGTGCATGACGCCGGTCTGCACGACGAACATCTCGTCGTGGTCATCCGTGTGCAGCGGCGGGCCGCCCGCCTTCGGCGGCGTGGTCGTCTCGACGCAGGACACCCGCCCCTCGCTCTTGTCGCCACCGAATTTCCCGAACGCCGTCGCGATTGCG
Organism: Dehalococcoidia bacterium; assembly: GCA_036278595.1. Classification (GTDB taxonomy): domain Bacteria; phylum Chloroflexota; class Dehalococcoidia; order DSTF01; family JACRBR01; genus JADMII01. Next base: position 5,907 of record DASUKS010000002.1, on the reverse strand, counting down.
TAGCGGTACTCTTCGCCTTCGCCCGGTAGCCGTAGGATTGCCTCGCGCTCGGCCATGCGTCCTCCTCAGTACCCCAGCGAGCCGCGCGGGCGCTCCTCGCGGCCTTGTTCCGCGACATCGATCGCGCGCATCATCGCGCGTGCCTTGTTGCCCGACTCCATGTACTCCTCTTCCGGCGTGCTGTCGTACACGACGCCGCCCGCCGCCTGCACGTACGCCACGCCGGGCTTCATCCAGATCGTGCGGATGGCGAGCGCCGTATCGCAGTTGCCGGACATGTCGAAGTAGCCGACGCAGCCGCCGTAGCCCCCGCGCTTCTCGCCCTCCAGCTCGGCGATGATCTCCATCGTGCGGATCTTCGGCGCACCGGTGACGGTGCCGTGCGGGAAGTAGGCGCGCAATGCGTCATACGCGGAGACGTCGGGCCGAAGCTTGCCGATGACGTGCGACACCATGTGCATGACGTGCGAGTAGCGCTCGATCGCCATCAACTGCGTCACGCGCACGCTGCCGGCCTCGCAGACGCGGCCGAGGTCGTTGCGCGCGAGATCGACGAGCATGATGTGCTCGGCGCGCTCCTTCTCCGACGTCTGCAGCTCGTCCGCCATGTGCTGCTCGTCCTCGGCATCGCGGCCGCGGCGACGCGTGCCGGCGATCGGGTGCGTCTCGACGAGCCCGTCCTCGACGCGGATCAGCATCTCGGGCGACGCGCCGACGACGTGCACGTCGCCCAGTTCCAGGTAGTACATGTACGGCGACGGGTTCACCGTGCGCAGCGCGCGGTAGACCTCGAACGGATGCACGTCCGTGTCGCGGCGGAAACGCTGCGACACCTGGATCTGATACGTGTCGCCTTTCCGGATGTACTCCTTGGCATGCTCGACGTTCTGCATGAACTTCTCGCGCGTCGTGTTCGACACGGGCTCGCTGTGCGTGCCACCGAGGCCGTCAACCGACATCGAATACGGCAGCGCCGACAGCGGCTTCGCCAGCCGCTGCACCAGCTCTTCGATCTTCCACGTCGCCTGGCGGTACGAAGCCTCGATGTCGCCGTCCAGCCGCGCGTGGCTCACGACCTTGATCGTGTGCTGCAGGTGGTCGAAGACCAGCAGCGTGTCGGTGAACAGGAAGACCGACTCGGGGAAGCCCTGGGGGTCGGCGTCAGGCGATGGCAGGTTCTCGTAGTAGCGCGCGACCTCGTACGAGAGGTAGCCGACGGCGCCGCCGTGAAAGCGCGGCAATCCTTCGACCGGCACCGGCTCGAACCGCCGCAGCTCTTCCTCGATCGCGACGAGCGGGTCGCCGCCACCACTGCCCGACTGCAGGACGCGGTACGGCTCCGTGCCGATGAAGCTGTAGCGCGCCAGCCGTTCGCCGCCCTCGACCGACTCGAGCAGGAACGAGTACGGCCCGCGCGCGACCTTCAGGTACGCCGAGACGGGCGTCTCCAGGTCGGCGATCACGTCGCGGTACACCGGCACGACGTTGCCCTGGCCGGTCATCGCCTTCACCTGCTCCAGCGTCGGCGTGTACGTGCTCATCTCAACGCTCCTTCGGCATGCCACGGTCGAGGTAGTCAAGCCGCAGCGCCTTCCGCACGGCAACGATCGTCTCCTCGGCGGTATCGAAGCCGACCTGGCTGCCCTTCGCGAGCGCTTCCTTCACCAGCTCCGGCCGCGCCTCGTAGTAGGCGCGACGCTCGCGGATCGGGTCGAGCAGGGTATTGATCGCGACAACCAGCTTCTTCTTCACCTCGACATCGCCGACCGCGCCGCGCACGTACCGCTCCTTCAGGTCGTCCACCTCGGCCGTGTCCGGGTTGAACGCGTCGTGGTACATGAACACCGGGTTGCCCTCGACATGCCCGGGGTCGGTCGCCCGCAGCCGCGTCGGGTCCGTGTACATGCTCATGATCTTGCGCCGCACCGTCTCCGCGTCGTCCTTCAGGTAGATCGCGTTGTCCAGCGACTTGCTCATCTTCGCCTGGCCATCGATCCCAACAAGCCGCGGCACGCGCCCAACGAGCCCCTCCGGCTCGGGGAAGACGTCACCGAAGTCGCGATTGAACCTGCGCGCGATCTCGCGCGTCATCTCGATGTGCGGTAGCTGGTCCTCGCCGACGGGCACGAGGTTCGCGCGCGGCATGAGGATGTTCGCCACCTGCATCACGGGGTAGATGAAGAACCCGACGGGGACGCCCTTCTTGCCGGTGTCGAGGTCCGCCATCTCGGCCTTGAGCGTCGGGTTGCGCTGCAGGCGGCCGAGCGGCATGAACCAGCTCAGGTGCACCATCAACTCGGCGTGCTGCGGCACCATGCTCTCGATGACGTAGTGGCTGTTCTCCGGATCGAGCCCGACTGCCAGCCAGTCGAGCGCCACCTGCCACACGGACTCGCGCACGCGGTCGATGTCGTCGGCGTAGTCGGACACCTGGTAGTCAGCGATGAGGAAGAAGCACTCATACTCCTTCTGCAGCCGGACCCAGTTCTCGAGCGCGCCCGCGTAGTGTCCGAGGTGGAGCGCGCCGGTGGGGCGGATGCCGGTGAGGATGCGTTTGCGGGGGTCAGGCATCGGCGGCTCCGGCTACGAACATACCTCGTCTCCCATCACGAACATCAGACATCAGACAACAGACAACAGAGCGCCGCTCACACATTCGATCGCCTGGTTCGAGTGCTCGCCTCGCCGCCATCGGTTCGGGACTTCGCCGGCCGACTTAGCGCGATCATCTGGGCCGAGATCATGCGCAGCGCCTCCTCACAGCGAACCGAGAGTTCGTGTTCGCGCTCTTTGGAGATGTAGCCCGCGCGCGCTAGCAAATCGATCCAGCTCAACGTCTCGTTCGCCGAACCGCGCGCGATAGAGAGGTGATTCCGATATGCGGGGGACGTGAATCGGCCGTGACCTTCAGCGATGTTCGCCGCGATCGATGTCGCTGAACGAAGGATCTGCTGCGTGAGGACTGCGCTCGTGCGATCCGAGGGCATCGCTCGCACAACCTGAAGCACGTGAAGCGAGAGGTCTTGCGCTTTTTGCCAGACGGCGAGATCCCGGAATGAGTAGTGCGCGCGGGTTGTGGCTACTCCCGTGGCTCTGACTCTGTTGTCTGTTGTCTGATGTCTGATGTCGTCCGTCATCGCACCTGCCCTTTCATCCGCCGGCGTTCACCCAACGACCGGCACCCCGGCCATGGCGGCCTGCACGCGCTTCGCCGGGTAGGCGAAGTCCTGCAGCTGACCGGCGAGGTAGCTGTCGTAGGCGGACATGTCGAAGTAGCCGTGCCCGCTCAGATTGAAGAGGATCGTCTTCTTCTCGCCTGACTCCTTGCAGGTCAGCGCCTCATCGATCGCCGCGCGGATGGCGTGCGCGCTTTCGGGCGCGGGCACGATCGCCTCGGTGCGGGCGAACTGCAGCGCCGCTTCGAACACCGCGTTCTGGTGGTAGGCCTTCGCCTCCATGAACCCCTGGTCGTAGAGCTCACAGATCAGGTTCGCCATGCCGTGGTAGCGCAGCCCGCCCGCGTGGATCCCCTCCGGAATGAACGTGTGGCCGAGGGTGAACATCTTGATGAGCGGCGTCGTGCCGGCGGTGTCGCCGAAGTCGTACCGGTACTCGCCCTTCGTCAACGACGGGCACGCTTCCGGCTCGACCGCGATGAAGCGCGTCTTGCGGCCTTCGACGAGCTTGTCGCGCATAAACGGGAAGGCGATGCCGGCGTAATTCGAGCCGCCGCCCGCACAGCCGATGACGATGTCCGGATATTCGCCGGCAATCTCCATCTGTTTGATTGCTTCCTGACCGATGACGGTCTGGTGCAGCAGCACGTGGTTGAGCACGCTGCCGAGGGAGTACTTCGTGTCGTCGCGCGTCGCCGCGTCCTCGACCGCCTCGCTGATCGCGATGCCGAGGCTGCCCGGCGTGTCCGGCATCTCGGCGCGGATGCCCCGGCCCGCGTTCGTGTCCTCGCTCGGGCTCGCGACGACGTCCGCCCCGTACACCTGCATGAGCGACCGGCGGTACGGTTTCTGCTCGTAGCTCACGCGCACCATGTAGACCTTGAGGTCGATGCCGAAGAAGTTGCACGCCATCGCGAGCGCGCAGCCCCACTGGCCGGCGCCCGTCTCGGTCGTGATGCGCGTCACGCCCTCCTGCTTGTTGTAGTAGGCCTGCGCGACGGCCGTGTTCGGCTTGTGCGAGCCGACGGGCGACGCGCCCTCGTACTTGAAATAGATGTGCGCCGGCGTGCTGAGCGCCTTCTCGAGCCGGCGGGCGCGGATCAGAGGCGTCGGCCTCCAGAGGCGGTAGACCTCGCGCACTTCCTCCGGGATGTCGATGTAGCGCTCCTGCGAGACCTCCTGCTTGATCAGCTCCATCGGGAAGAGCGGTGCCAGCGCTTCGGGCCCGATGGGCTCGTGCGTGCCCGGGTTGAGCGGCGGCGGCGGGGCCTGCTTGAGGTCGGCCGCGATGTTGTACCAGCGCTCCGGCAGCTCTGACTCCGGCAGGTTGAACTTCGTCTGCTCGCCCATGTCCGCCTCCCTGGCCTCTCCGGCCGTTGCGCCGCGTCGCGATGTTTCACGTGAAACATTCGTCCGCCGCGCCGATTCTCCCGCAATCAAAAAAGCTCCCGCCCCTGTAGGGGCGAGAGCTTCTCGCGGTACCACCCTGCTTCGCCGCGGCGCATGCGCATCGCGGCCTCTACCGGCACGGTCGCGTTGCGGCGGCGATGCCGTGGGCCGTGGTAACGGCGCCCAATCCGTCGGAGACTACTGCCCGCGCGAGCGCGAGGTTCGATCCGAAGCTCCCGGGGCCATTCTGTCTGCTGCGCCGCCGCCGGCTCTCACCTTACCCGGCTCTCTTGTCGGCCCGCTGCCAGACGTACTCTTCCCGATCGTGGCTTCTATTCTTGTGCGAGCAGTCTAGGGGCGGCGGTCACGCGCTGTCAATAGAGTGACGGCATCGGTGTAAATTAGCGCGTTGGTCGTTGGTCGTTGGTCGTTCGGAGGGTGCTGATGGGACGCTTGCAGGACAAGGTGGCGATCGTGGTCGGCGCGGGGCAGACGCCGGGGGAGACGATCGGCAACGGGCGGGCGACGGCGGTGCTGTTCGCGCGGGAGGGCGCGAGCGTGCTGCTCGTCGACCGTGACGGGTCGTCGGCCGATGAGACGCGCGCGATGATCGAGGCGGAGGGAGGCAGCGCGAGCACGTGCGAGGCCGACGTCAGCCGCGAGGAAGACTGTGTGCGGGCGGTGCAGACATGCCTCGATCGCTACGGGCAGGTCGACGTGCTGCACAACAACGTCGGCATCGGCGCGCGTGACGCCGGCGTGACCACGATCGAGGTCGAGCACTTCGAGCGCATCCTGCGCGTGAACCTGGAGGCGCCGATGCTGATGTGCAAGCACGCGCTGCCATCGATGCGCGAACGTCGCAGCGGCGCGATCGTCAACGTCTCGTCCATTGCGTCGATCGCGAGCGCAACGGGCATGATCGGCTACAAGACATCGAAAGCCGCGCTCAACGCGCTGACGCAGACGCTCGCGAACGCCAACGCGCGCTACGGCATCCGCGCGAACGCGATCCTTCCCGGGCTGATCAACACGCCGATGGCGATCGAGGGCATCAGCCGCGCGCGCGGCGTGCCCCGCGAGGAGCTCATCGCGCAGCGCGACCGGCAAGTGCCGCTCGGCGGCATGGGCAGCGCGTGGGACGTGGCGAACGCGGCGCTCTTCCTTGCGTCGGACGAGGCGAAATTCATCACAGGCGTGCTGCTGCCGGTGGACGGCGGGCAGAGCGCGCGGGTGGGGTAGATGGACTGGGGACTGGGGGCTGGGGGCTGGGGACGGGGGAGACTAGGCGATCGTCGCTACCGCGGCTTCGACCATGGAGCGCCAGATGACGAGGCCGTCG
>DASUKS010000001.1:0-5487 GCA_036278595.1 Dehalococcoidia bacterium | reverse complement strand
CGGTGAAGATCGGCTTCATCGTGCTGTTCGCCGGCTGGAGCCGCACCCTGTCCCCCTCGCGGTAGAACTTCTTGAGCGTCGCCTCGTTCTCGCGCTTCAGCCACGCCACCACCATGTCGCCGTCGTCGCACGATGACGTCTGCTCGAGGATCACGAGGTCGCCGTCATTGACCAGCGCGTCGATCATCGAAGTCCCACGCACCTTGAGCGCGAATACGTTCGGCTTGCCACGGGTCAGGTCTTCGGTGGCATCGAAGATGTTGTCGTAGTCAACCTGCCGCGTCTCGTCCGGCACGGGTATCGGCTGGCCGGCCGCGATCGTCCCGATGATCGGCACCGGCACCGTGCGCGTCCGCCGCGTGCCGCGGTCGAGCAGCTCGATGGCGCGCGAGACCTCGCGGTCGCGGCGAATGAAGCCCAGCCGCTCCAGCGCCTTGAGGTTGTAGTCGACGACCGACGTGGAGCTGATGTTGCAGCCTACCTGGATGTCGCGGATGCTCGGCGGGTAGTCGTGGTCGTCGATGAACTCCCGCATGAAGTTGAGGATGTCCTGCTGCTTCGCAGAGAGTCCCTTCATCCGCGTCTGCTCCTTTCGCCGGGTGATCATAATCCGGCAATCGTTAGTTCGAAACGCCTGTTCTATGCGGAATCGTAAGGCACGGCCGCCGTGATGTCAACCGGACGATGCCCATCAACGGCGTGTTCGAATGGGGCCGGCAGGCGGCACGGAGGAGCGACAGGAGGGCAAGGCCTGAAGTGTCGGAGCACCGCTTGCCGCGCCCCGCGGTCGTGCCGACCGCACACAGGCGCTCCATGCGCGAAGGGGTGTTGCGAGCCGCGCCCTGCCATAGCGTGAAGAACGCGCCCGCAGCGCTCCATGCGGCGAACCGTAGGCGCCGTGCTTGCTGCGCTCGTCCATCGCCACCGGCGATGCCCCCGGGTGACGCCGCCGAGCCTACGGCGGGAACACGGCCTTCATCAGCTTGTCGCCGTTGAGCACGTAGATCGTGCTGGTGCCCTCGTCCACGGAGACCGCGCGCAGATCGGTGAAGGCCGGGCTGACGATCTGGCGCAGGAACGCGCCATCCGCCGAAGCGACGACCACCCGCTTGTTCCCGCGGTCCGCGACTATCAGCCGGTTCGAGCCGGGGAGCACCGCGAGGGACGCCGGCGACACCAGCGGCGTATCGATCCCGCCGAGCGTTGCCGGCGCCTCCGTTTTGCCGACGAAGCGGCGGATGCCTGCCTTCTGGTCGAGGACGTACACGTCCTGCCCGACCGCGAGCCCGTTGGCGCTCGAGAGGTCGGTCTGGTCCAGCAGCCCCGTGCGTTCGCTGTCGAAGCCGCCCTGCCCCGGCAGGTACCGCCACACCTGGTTGTTCTTCACGTCGAGCACGTAGAGATTGCCGCCCGAAGCGGCGATCGCATCGACCCCGCCCCATCCGTCTGCGCCGCGCACGGTGAGCGGCAGCGACGAATCCTGCGACGGGAAGTAGGCGAAGACCTGCCGCTTGTCATCCACGACCAGCAGGGCCGACGTCTGCTCGGACCACGTGATCTCGACGGGCTTCGACACCTGCACGAGGCCCGCGAAGCCGCCCTCCGTCAGCACCGTCTCCGGCGCCGCCGTGCCGTCGAGCTTCAGCCGCAGCACGCGATTCCCGCGCGCGTCGAGGAAGAATGCGTTGTTGCCTGCAACCACGGACCGCGTGACCGAGAGCCCGCCCGTGACGGTCTGCGAGAGGTCCTGGATCGTCGTCCAGTTTTTGATCTCGTACACCGCGTTCAGCGTGGTGATCGCCGACGATACGTCGTTCGTCATCGCCGTCACCTGCGCGTCGTCGCTGTGGATCTTCGCCGCATCGGCGAGGCTCGCCTGCGCTGAAGTCAGCAGCTGCCGTTTCGCTCCGGGGTCGGAGGTCGACTGAGCGCGTGCGCTCGACTCTCGCGCGTCGGCGATGAGCGTGTTGAACCGGTCCTCCCGGTTCTGCTTCACCGAGCCGGGCAGGTACACCCAGGCGACGAGCCCGAGCAGCGCCAACGCCGCCGCGGCGAAGATCGCGATCTTTGGGATGTGGAAGCGCGGCAGCACGCTCTGTCCCGTCGAGCGGCGGTAGCTCGGCGCTGCGTTCGGAGCCCGCAGGCGCACGCCCGTGTTCGGCGGCGGCGCCGTCGATTCGCGGATCTCGCGCACTTCTTCGACCACCGGCCGGCGCGGCAGATCGAAGCTGCCCGCCGCCAGCGACGCGCGCGCGGGCTCGGGCGCCACGCCCGCCGGCTCCGGCACGTCCGCGACGTGGCCGATGGCGTCCGGTGCGCGATCCGGCATCGTATCCGGCTCGTCGGCCCGCGCGTCGCCCGCGCGCGTCAGGTACTCCGGCGGCGCCTCCAGATCCTGCTCGAAGCACGACAGCAGCACCAGCGAGAAGTTCGCGCGGTCGCGGCACAGCAGGTAGAGGTCGCGGAGCGCGTCGTCGGCGCCGCGCTCCAGCACCCGCTCGATGTGGTCCTGTGGGATGACGTCTTCGAGCGCCGTCGATGCCAGCAGCACGAGGTCGCCCGGCGCGAGCGCCAGCCGCGTGAGCTGCGGCTCGAAGTCGTCCGCGAGGCCCAGCGCGGAGCCGGCCGGCGCAGCGATGCGCCGCACGCTGCCGTCGGACGCGCGCACGTAGGCGAGGCTTGGCCCCGCCTGCGCGAGATAGGCCCCGGTGCCGCGCAGCGTCAGGCAGCTCGCGCCGGCGCCGGCCTGGTGCTCCTTCAGGCTCTTCGCGTTCCAGTCGCGCAGGTGCTCGTGCGCTGCCTTCAGCGACCGGACGAGCGCGCCCGTCAGCGAGAGCGGATCGCGCTGGTACAGCCGCGCGATGACATCGACGAGCTGCGACGTGTACTCGTCACGCCCCGGCGTCGCCGGTTCGATGAGGATGTAGAGTTCGTCGGCCGGCTCGTCCGGGCGCTGCCGGATCAGCGAGCCGAGCCACGGCCCTTCCTCCTGCACGCGTCCATCGACGACGGTGAAGCGCCCGACCCACGTCCGGACCGCCATATCCCTCCCTGGACCGCCACCCCGCTCCAATGCTTCCACCGCGCACGCCGCAGCCCGCCGGATGCTCGCCGGCATGCGGACGCGATGCGCAGGTGGGAGATGAGGTGGCTCGCGGCGCTCGTGCCCTGACCGCGGCTCGCGCCATTATACGCGTGCGATCCCGCACACGCACGGCGCATTTCCCACCGTTAACGACCTCTCACGGTGTTCCCTTCGCGCGACTCGACAGAACGATCCGCGACGTCGAGAAGCGCACGGCACGGGGCACGCACCACAAACTCCCCTCTCCACAATGTGGAGAGGGGCAGGGGGAGAGGTGAGCTACGTCGGTCCGCGCTCGACCGGCTCCGGCGTGGCCGATGCCGCGGCGGCGGGTCGCCGTTCCTTCTCCTCTTCGGGCGGGCGCATGTTGCGGAAGAAGACATAAAACAACAGCGTGTTCACGCCGTACAGCATCGCCGCCACTTCGAACGGGAGCGTCAGGCCGGCGTGGTCGAAGAGATACCCCGCCACCGGCGGTCCGCTGGCCGATGTCGCCTGCGACGGCAGGTTCGAGAGCCCCGCGACGGCGCTCCGTTCTTCGGCCGGCACCATCCCGAGCGTGTACGACTGCCGCAGCGGCATCGCGACGCGCTGGCCGGCGATGCGCACGAGATACACGACGCTCGCGAGCCAGAACGTCGGCATGAGTACCATCACCGCCAGCAGGCCCGCCTGCACCGTGCGGCCGACGACGATCGCCCGCACGAGCCCGAGGCCGCGCGCCGCGCTCGCCGCGCCGAGGTTCGAGAACAGGCCGAGCAGGTTCGCCAGCGCGTACATCAGCCCGATCGTGCCCGGGCCGGCGCCGTAGCGCTTATAGAACCAGTACGTCAGGAACGGGCCCACGAAGCCGACCGCCACGCCGTTGACGCTGTTCGTCACCCACAGCTTCAGCAGGAAGGGCCACGACTTGCGCGGGAAGCGGATCATCGGCGCCCGCACGGCGCCATCGTGCGATGAATCGCGCACCGGTACGGCGAGCGCGGCGGCCAGCAATGCGACAGCCGCCATCGCGAAGAACGCGGGGTCGTAGGCGGCGTTGCCCTTGAATCCGAGCGCCTCCGCGATGTCCGGGATGCGCGCGAACAGGCCCCCGAAGAGCGCGCCGAGCGACGAGTAGAACGCCAGCCGCCCGAAGACGGCGTTCCGATGCTCCGTCGGCGTCACGTCGGCGACGAGCGCCTGCTCCGCCGGCTGGTACGGGCCGACGGAGCCGCCGCCCGCGCCGGCGCCCCGCCCGAACGAGCCGAGCGCGGCGAAGGCGAACAGCAGCACGACGTCCGTCGTCATGGTGTAGGCGATGGCGGCGACGGCCGCGAGGAGCGGCACGGCGACGATGAACGGCTTCCGGCCGAAGCGCTCGGCGAGCAGCCCCGTCGAGGCCGACATCACGGCGGACGCGATGCCGACGACGGCGAAGAGGGCGCCCAGCTCGAGCGAGCTGAAGCCGTTCTTGGCCAGGTAGATGGGGACGATGACGCCGGCGAGGCTGCGGCCGACGCTCATCGACGCGCGGGCCCACATGAGCAGGGTGACGTCGCTGCTCATCCATTCGGGGCTCATCTGCTGGCGCAGGCCCGCGATCACGGCTTGGCGCTCGATTCCAGGGATGCGTGGTGTCGCCGCACCCGGCGCAGGTCAGAGCATCGGGGAGCCGGCCGCCGGCATCGTCCCGGGCGCAGGCGGCCACCCCGTAGTAACCTATCGCGCCGCGACACGGAACCAACCGCCCGAAGTGGCGCGGCGGGCCTGCGAAGTCGTCCTTGAGCGAAGCGAAGGATCCCTCCGTACGAACGCGGCCGGTCCTTTGAAGCGACCTGGCGCGGGTAGGCAGGGGCGGTGCGCCGGGGATGCGGGGAGTGGAGGGGGAAGGATGGTCGGGGCGACTGGATTTGAACCAGCGACCTCCTGACCCCCAGTCAGGTGCGCTACCGGGCTGCGCCACGCCCCGAACGTCGGGATCGTATCACCTCCTACTTGCCCCCTCAACGCGGCCGGCGGCGGGCCGTTTGATTGTTGTGCGCGATCGCGTGTTTTGCGGCGGGCGGGGCGCCGGGCGGCACCGGGCGGCCATCGTGAATCTGCGGGCCGGCCGTGACGATGGCGCGCGCGGCGGCTGGTTGATTGTGTTTGATTGTTTTTGATTTGTTTTCGCGGGGGACAATCAAACAGCGCGCGGTAGAGGGCGTCGGCGAGGCGGCGCAGGTCGCCGTTCGGCTGTCCGGCGAGCGCGCGCTCGATCGCGCGCCGGCCGCGTGCGTTGTCATCCCGGCGCCGGTACCGCCGCCCGCCCCGCCGCCGCCGCTGCCCCGCCGTGCTGCGCATCGCCCGCCCGCCCCCGTTCGCTCACGCCGCTGGCGTACGGAGCGATTGTGCGCCGCCGGGCGGCGGAGGTGGTAGGG